>RZZR01000003.1 GCA_009929795.1 Deltaproteobacteria bacterium
AACGTCCAGGTCAACCTCGAAACCCTCAAGGAGCAGATCGAGGCCGTTTTGGAAAGCAGGGATGCCCTTCGTTTGCGTGTTGTCAGCGGCAAGCTCCTCATCGAGGGCGAAGCCACCACCCCCCGGGATCTGGAAAGAATCGCCCTTCTCGTCGGGGATTCTCCGCAGGTGGTCAACATGGCCGGCATCTCCGCCAACTCCCTCCAGATTGTGGCCCAGACCATCCAAGATCGGATCAACGACCCGCTGGTCACGGTCATCGGGATTGGTCAACACATCATTCTTAAGGGCATGGCCTACAGTAAGGAGGCTTCCGACCGCCACGAACGGCTGGCTCTTATGTACTATCCCCGGATCACCAATCTGCTCGAAGTCCGAGAGTATCCCTTCACGCCCGGCCTCGAGCCGACCATCCATGTCACGGCCCATTTGATGGAGGTTAGCGATTCGGCCATTAAGGGCTGGGGCGTGAGTTGGCTACCCTTGGGAACCAGTGAGGCCAAGGCCCAGAAGGACATCGGCCCTGGCGGGGCTTCGAGCGGGCATCTGACCGGCACCATCTCCAACCTCTTTCCCAAGTTGAGCGTGGCCAAGGAAACCGGAGACGCTCGGGTTCTGGAAACGGCCAGCATGAGTGTCCGTTCCGGCGATATCGTCTCCTTCCACTCCGGAGGCGAGATGGGTATTCCCACGGCCCAGGGAACCGGGGCCATCTCCCTGACCTTCAAAAAGTGGGGAGTCATGGTTGATGTACTGCCCGTGGCCCTGGGAGACAATATCTCCATCAAGCTTGACGTGGAGGTTAGCACGCCATCCACCACTGCCCCCGGAGCCAGCGTGGTCAACTTCTCGACCTCGAAGATCTCCACGGTCCAATGGAGCAAATCCGGAGACAGCATCGTCATCGGCGGACTCCTCAGCCAAAGAGATTCCAAGACCTTTGACAAGCTCCCGGACGACGCCGGCGGGGCCTTGGTCCAACTCTACCGTTCCGAGGATTTTCGCAAGCAACGATCACAATTCGTCATGTTCGTGACCCCTACGGTCGTGGCCGGCGGAGCCCGTGAGGCCAACCGGGAAATCATGAACATCGTCGAGGACCGGTTCATGGCCTATGAGCCGGACAAGAGGTAAACGGATCGTCCGGATCCGTCTTTTCGGAGGTTCATGAATGTCGCAGGGTTGGGTGTACATGGTGGCCGGGGCCAAGGGCGGAGTGGGCAAGTCCGTGTTTGCCCACAATTTCGCCCTGGCCCTTCTCCGGGAAACCAGGGGCCGGATTCTCCTTTTGGACCTGGACCTTGAATACTGCGGCGACGGATCCCTAGCCCTGGGCATCGACCAGCCGACCCGATCCTTGGCCGACATGGTCGGCCTTCTCGACTCCCTACTGCCGAACATGGCCCGCGGCTTGGCCCACAGTCATGAATCCGGGCTACACTTCCTGCCCGCATACCGGCGTCCTGAAGAAGCGGCGGCCTTGACACCGCAGGTCTTGGGCCGATGTTTTGAAATTCTCGGCCAAGCCTATGACGCGGTCGTCGCCGACCTGAGCACCGGCTTTTCCCCCGCCAACATCCATTGCCTGGGCTGTGCTTCGCGAATCTTCCTGGTGCTCACACCCGATCCGCTGGCCACGGCCCACACCGGTCGCGGAATGGAGATCCTCCAGCATTACGCCTTTCCCCAGCAGATGATCTCCCTGATTCTAAACAAGCATGATCCACGTGGTGAGTTCACTCCGGACATGATCCAGGCCAGGCTCGGCCGTCCGTTAAGGGCCGTGCTGCCCAACGATTCGGAAGCCCTTGCCCGCAGCCTAGCCTCGCGCCAACCCATGCTCCTGTCCCAGCCCCGTCACCCTTTCAGCAGGGCCATGGACGATCTGGCCGCCGATGTCTGGTCATCGGACATGGCCATTCCCTGCCCGCAACGGGTACAAATCAAAAATGCCCCTGTCGCCCCCCAGGCCGATGTTTCTGGCCCGTCCGCCCCGCCGCCAGACCAGAAACATCGTCCGGAGGCACCTGAAATCAAGGCCCCCCGGTCCAGCCCGAAACCCCTCGAACGGAACCCTCTGGATGCCGTCAAGATCCGGATCCATGACCGGCTACTGGAGTCCATGGACCTCAAAAGCCTGGAATACGAGACCTTCCAGGATCCGAGCAAATCCGAGCAGATCCGCATCGATACGAAAAAGGTTGTCGACCGCCTTCTGGACGAAGAAGGAAGCGCCATCCTCGACCGAAACCTGCGAAGCCGTATCAGCCAGGAAATTCTCAGCGAGGCCCTGGGGTTGGGGCCGTTGGAAGTTCTGCTTGAGGACGAGACCGTTTCCGAGATCATGTGCAACGGACCCAGCCAGATCTATGTGGAACGCAAAGGCAAGCTGACCCTGTCCGAAGCCCGATTCATGACCGACAAACAACTTCGGGGCGCCATTGAACGTATCGTCGCGCCCTTGGGACGTCGCATCGACGAGCTCTCGCCCATGGTCGATGCCCGCCTCAAGGACGGCTCCCGGGTCAATGCGGTCATCCCCCCCTTGGCCGTGGACGGTCCTCTTTTGACCATCCGCAAATTTCCAAGCAAATCCTTGATCGTCGACGATCTCGTCGCCTATGGATCATTCAACCAGGCCATCGCCGAACTCTTCAAATTCTGCGTCCAGGCCCGGCTGAACATTCTCATCTCCGGCGGTACGGGCAGTGGCAAGACGACCCTGCTGAACGTCATGTCCTCCTTCATTCCCCATGATGAGCGGATCGTAACCATCGAGGACTCGGCCGAACTCCAACTCAAGCAGGACCATGTCTGCCGGATGGAATCCCGTCCTCCCAGCCTGGAAGGCACTGGTGAAATCACCATCCGCGACCTGGTCCGCAACTCCCTGCGCATGCGGCCTGACCGCATCGTCGTCGGTGAATGTCGCGGAGCCGAAGCCTTGGACATGCTCCAGGCCATGAATACTGGTCACGACGGATCCATGACCACCATCCATGCCAACAACCCCCGGGACGCTTTGAACCGTCTCGAAACCCTGGTTCTGTTCGCCGGTTTCGAACTGCCGGTCAAGGCCATCCGCGAACAAGTGGCTTCGGCCATCAACATCATCGTTCAACAGAGCCGCTTCCCGGATGGTTCCCGGAAAATTACCCACATCACGGAATTGACGGGCATGGAGGGTGACGTCATCACTCTCCAGGACATTTTCGAATATCGACAGACCGGTGTGAACGAACAGGGCCGGGTCGAAGGTCATTTCGTGGCCAGCGGCTTCATCCCCAGATTCATGACCACCCTGGAGGCCAAAGGCTTTACCTTCCCAAGGGAAATTTTTCTGGAATCCTACAGCTAAAAAGGAAACCATGTCGTGACAGCCGTCTTGTTCGCCATTCTTGCAGCCCTGACCATGGGCACGGGCCTGTTCATGCTTGCCCGCCACTCAGGCTGGAACTGGTTTTCACGCCGGTATCACGCCGACGTGGAATATGTCAGGACCACTCTGGAGCGGATGTTCAAGGAGGCACCACTTCCCCGATGCCGAATGATGGTCGCCGCCGTCCCGGCCTTGGGCGCTGGTTTGGGCGTTCTGCTGACCTGGGCTGCATCCTGGCCGGTTCAAATCGTGTTCGCCCTGCTCCTGGCCTCGTTTTTCTGGTGGGGATTGCACCGCTTCATGGATCTTCTTTACGCCAAATACCTGCACCGTTTCGAGGAACAGCTCGTCGATGCCCTGATCATGGCCTCCAACGCCCTGCGCGTCGGCCTTTCACTCCCTCAGGCCCTGGAAATCATCGCCAAGGAACTCCCTCCGCCGGTCAGCCAAGAATTCGCTCTGGCTCTCAAGGAGCACCGAATGGGCAAAACCCTTGACGATGCCCTGAGCACCATGGCCGACCGAATTCCCAGCCTGGATCTGACCATGGTCGTCAACGCGGTCCTCATCCTGAGGGAGACCGGAGGAAACCTGGCCGAAACCTTTGACACCATCGTCTACACCTTTGTCGAGCGGGAAAAGGTCAAGGACAAGATCCGAACCCTGACCGCCCAGGGCCGGGTCCAGGGTATCATCCTCATGGCCATGCCCTTTGTCCTCGGCTATGCCTTGAACTGGGCCAACCCCGACTATATGCGGCCCCTCTATTCCACCCCTTTTGGCTGGATCCTGATTACCTTCATGATTCTCATGCTGACTGTCGGCGGACTGATGATCAATAAAATTGTGAACATCGACGTTTAGGAGAACATCCCATGAAAACTCTTGCATTGAGATTGCTCGTCTGTTCGGTTCTTCTGTCCCTGTTGGCCTGCGCCAAGACTCCACCTGCCCCTCCGGAGGATCCATATCGATGGATCGCCGCCGAAGGAGCTTGGTATGGCGAAATGTTTCACGGCCGGAAGACCGCCAGCGGCGAGGTCTTTGACATGCGCCTCTCCACCGGGGCCCATTCCGAACTCGCCCTTGGAACCGTGGTCGAAGTCAAGAATCCCCAAAACAACACAATTGTCAGGGTCACCATCAACGACCGCGCCAACGAGGACCGCGGTGTCGATCTGCTCCTGAGCAAGGCCGCCGCCGAAAAACTCGGCCTAGTCCGGGAAAGACGGTTCCAGGTCGAATACCGCCTGGCTCGCTGACCATGGGCATGTCCGGGCTTTTTTTCAGTGCTCTAAACCGATTCAAAAGAGGGGTATCGGGCCAGACGACCACCGAATACATGCTCGTCATCGGAGTTTTGGTCCTGGCCTTGGTATTCGCTTACTGGTTCATCGCTCCGGGCCTGCGGGACGGCTTCGTGGAACTGGCCGAAAAGATCACGGCCCAAAAGCCATGATGGCCCACACTCAAGAGCAGAGAATCTGATTGGAGTAACCCAATGAGTTCCTTGATTTTACTAGGTATACTGGTGTTGATCTGCGTGGCCGGGTACATTTTTACGGCCCAGTTTTTTGCCCGGGAAGGGGACGTGGACCGTTTGGAGGTCCTGGGAGTAAAGGATGGACGCAAGGAAACCAAATCTCTGCTCCTGCGCCTGAGTAGACCGTTCCTTCCGCACCTGATGCACGTCACCCAGAACCTGGCCATGCCCGAGTGGCGCCGTAAACGTCAACGACAACTACTTGCAGCAGGCATGTCCGATGAAATCACCATCGAGGAACTTTTGGCCTACAAGGCCTTCATGGCCCTGGTCGCCCTAATTTTGTTGGCTGTTTTCAAGCCCGATACATCCTGGTGGGTTTTCGTGATCGTGCCGCTCATCGGGTTTTTCTTCCCCGACCAATGGCTGGCCGACCGGGTCAAGCGACGAGGCAAGGCCATATCCAGGGCACTTCCGGACGTCGTGGACATGCTGGCTCTGTCCGTTGAGGCCGGGCTGGATTTCGTGGCCGCCATGAACAAGGTCGTGAAGAAGTCCCGGCCGGGGCCTCTGATCGACGAACTGGCCCAATCCCTTGCAGAAATGCGTGTCGGTTCGAGCCGGGCCGATGCCCTGCGAAACATGGCCTTCCGCTGCAATCTCCGGGAGCTGAACTCGTTTGTTTCCCTTCTTGTCCAGGCCGACAAACTCGGCGTTTCCATTGGCAAGGTGCTGAGAAACCAGAGCGAACGCATGCGCATGGAGCGATTCCAGAAGGCGGAACGTCTCGGGGCCGAGGCCTCCCAAAAAATCCTCTTTCCCCTGGTTCTCTGCATCATGCCCGCGGTCTTCATCGTCTTCTTCGGCCCCTTGGTCATCCGGTTCCTGACCGGGGGATTGTTTTGACTTTCAGGCCCAAACGGATAGGCTGACTTCGCAAGGTTCATGACTCCGACGGAAATACAAAGGGGTGCCTCGTTTGCCTGCTACCTGACCGACTCGGGAAAAGCACTCGCCTTGAATATCCAAAGGGCGGACACTTTGTTCGCTCGGATGCGTGGCCTGCTCGGAGCTCCAAAACAAGCCAATGGCCAAGGCCTCTGGATCGTGCCCTGCAAGCAAGTGCACACGGCCTTCATGCCTTATGATCTGGACGTGGTCTTTCTCGACCGTGAACACATAGTCGTGGGTTTCGTTTCCCGACTGCGACCTTGGCGCTTGAGTCCGTTCTTTCTTGGCGCCCACAGCGCCCTAGAACTGCCGGGGGGCTCTGTCGAACGCATGAACCCCGGACAGCGACTGACTTTTGCCCGGAACAAGGATTGAATGGTGAGCTCATTCTCCCTGGAAATTCTCACAGGCCCACGCAAGGGGAAAATTGTCTCCCTGACCTCCAAAGCCCAGATTCTGGGACGAGGAGAGGCCGCCGACATCGTCGTTGACGACCATGAAGTCTCTCGACGCCATTGCCAGATATCCGCCTCCGAGGACGGGGGGAAACTCTCGGATCTGGGAAGCGCCAATGGTGTTTTCGTCAACAACCGGATGATCGAAACGGCCAGCCTGCAGGACGGAGACCTCATCAGAATTGGAACAACGGAACTTCGGTTCATCTCCATCGAGGCTCCCAATTCCGGCCCTGAGACCACTCCGAAAGGAATGCCGGAAACCGTTCTGACTCGTATCGCCGGGCTCAAATGGTCTACCCTGGTACTGCTCGTCATGCTGGCCGCCGGTCTTCTCTGGCACCTTTTGGCCTCCTGGCCGTTGATCGTCGCCCAGCGCCAGGTCGTGGCCAACGAGGCCCTGCGGCGGGCCCAGGCGCTGGTCTCGGCCTTGGCGGCCCAAAACCAGGAAGCCCTCCGTCTCGGCGACGAAATGCTTCTGGTGACCGAGGACGTGACCAGACACGACGGCGTGGTCCAAGCCATGATATACGACAACCAGGGCCGAATCCTTGCTCCCCTGGCCAACTTTCACGAGAGACACACCGACTCCGACACGCTTCGAGCCCTTGGGGCTGAAGCTCCGATCATGTTCGAGCGGTCGCGAGGTGTTTACGACCTGGCCGAACCCATTCGCATCTACAACGCCCAGACAGGGCAATTTGAAAAATTCGGCACGGCCCGGATTCTCTTCTCCATCCAGACCGTCCTTGATCTCGAGGCAGGACCCAAAAGATGGGCCTGGATCAGTTTCATCGTCCTTCTGATGACCGCCTTCCTTCTGGCCAAGCTGATCGGGCTGCTCACATCCCGCTCGGTTACAACCCTGCGCGACGATCTCGAGGCCGTACTCAAGGGGGATAGGGCCGATCTCGGCCGAGAATATGGACTGACCGCCCTGGACAGATTGGCGGCCAGCATAGAACGCTGTCTCGTCAAACTTTCGGCATCCCCCGTCCCCGCTGCCTGGAATTTCCCAGCCGGAGGAGGCGAAACTCCACAAGACAAAGGACTCCTGCCTCCTGAACTTCTGGCCGAAACGGTAAACGAAGCCGTGCTCGTGGCCGATGCCCACAATGAAATCCTGCTGGTCAACGCGGCCTTTGAAAATCTCATGGGTCTCAAGCGCCAGGGACTCATCGGTCGACACTTCTTCGAGGCCTTTACCGACCAAAAAATCCTAAACAAAGTCCTCAAACTCGTGCAGGAAGCCACGTCGTCTCAGGAAAACCGGGCCGTTGGACGCGTCGATGACGGGACCAGATTCTTCTCGATTCAGATCGCCGTCCAGGCCGGGCACTCCGGAACAGAGGGTGACTATCAATATCTCGTCATCGTCCTGGAACTTCAAACGCATGGAGCCGACCATGTCGGGGACTGAACACTCCCCCTGCTCTCCGAAACTCTCCGTCACTCAGGCTGACGGCCGAAAGATGGAACATGTTTTGTCCGCGGACTCCGTTCTTGTCGGCCGGGCCCAGGAATGCGATTTGACCCTCGACGATCCAGGGGTCTCCCGGCGCCACGCCCGCATCCGAAAGACACCGAACGGCTGGCAGGCCGAGGACCTCGAATCAGCCAACGGGCTCATGGTCAACGGCCGAAAAATCAAATCCATCCTACTAGCGCCCGGCGATGTCCTGTCCCTGGGGACTTCCAGCCTCGTCTTCCTCCTGCCCGAGGCCCCCGGATCCGACCCCGACAAGACCGTTTTCCGCAAGGTCGAGCCCCCTCCCATCCCCGAATCTCCAAAATCCTCGCACGGCCAAAAGCCCACCCGTATCCGCAATCCGAGGCGCATGGTTCTTCTCGGCGCCGTTTTGGTCCTCTTTACCGTCATCGTTGCATCGTTTTTGGGTTCGAACCCGGCCGTGGATCCGAATCAATCCGCGCCAGCGTCCTCGAACTTGGCCGAACCAGCCGTCCCGGAACCGGCCCCACTTTCGCCTGCAATGGTCAGGCAGGAGCCCAAACCCGAGTCGAGCCAAAATCCGACCCTGGAGGAGTCCACTTCCAACGCTCTTGCGGAGGCAGCCATCCTTGCCCAGGCCGCTCAGGTATCCTACGACACGGGCAAGCTACCCGACGCCGTCATGGAATGGCGAAAGGCCGTGGCCCTGGACCCTCAGAATCCCATCTACAGGGTCAAGCTCGAAACCGCCGAGGCCCAGCTGACCGCCAAGGCCGAGGAAGCCTACAGCCGAGGGGCCAAGAACTATCAATTTCTGAAATATGACGAGGCCGTCAGGGATTGGAATCAGGTTCTCCACCTGATACCCGATCCCGAACATCCCCTGCACCAGAATGCCAAAAAGAACCTGGAACAGGCTCAGGCCCAGATGCAGAGATAGGAGAAGGTTGTGCTTTTACTCACTGTTTTCAAGGACGGTCGACGGATCATGGAACGAAAACTCCCTCCGGGGGAGTACGTGCTCGGTCGCCAGAGTGACTGCGACATCATTCTCGAAGACCGGCAAGTGTCGCGTCGCCACGCCCGAATGACCGCCTTTGAAGACAGGGCGACCATCGAAGACCTGGGATCGGTCAACCGCCTGATCCAAGAAGGCAAGGAGTCTGGATCGGCTACCTTGGACCCGGGACATCCGGTGATCATCCGTCCATTCACCTTGACCGTCGAAGCCCAAATCAAGACGGAAAGGGTCGAAGCGGACAAAACCATCATCCTCGGATCCCGTGAAACAGCCGGTATCGACCCTCCCACGGTGATTCTCAAACCTAATGCTCCGTCGAACGACCCACAACCTCTCATCGGTTCCCCGTTCTCGAAGCTTGGACCTCTGGGCGAAAAGCGGACCCTCCTCTATACCCTGGCGGGCCTGGCGGCCGTCGCGGTCGGGATGATGCTCGTATTCGGCGCCGGGGACGGCTCCGACGGCAGCCCTTCCAAAACGGTCGACATGACCCGACCCACCCAGGAAAAAGAACTGAGCCAGGTCGAGAGGATGGCCGCCATCAATCTGGTCAAGGGGAAACAGGCCCTGGAGTCAGGAAGGCTTGAGGAGGCCGCCGATCTTCTGCACCGGGCGGCCGTGGCCGCTCCCGGGAACGAGGAAATCGCCAACCTACTGGCCCAGGTCCAAGATCTTCTTGAGACCAAGAGGAACGAGCGGGAACGGCTTCAACGAGAGCAGGCGGTCATGGCCGAAGAAACCGGGCGCCTCATGTCCCTGGCCGCCGCAGCCATAAATGACCAAAATTTCGACCAGGCCGAGGCCCTGGCCCTGGAGGTCCTGGAACTCGACCCGAGTCACCAGCAGGCACAGGATCTGGCCCGATTTGCGGCCGAGTCCCGTCAAGAGGCGGCGGAAACTCTCCAGACCATGGAGCGGTCTCTGTCCGAGGCTTTGAGTCGGGGCCGGGAGCTAAAAGCCGATGGGAAGCCCGTCGAGGCCGTCTCGGTCTGGGAGGAGGCTCGACTGCTCGATCCCGGCCTGAGGTCTGAACTCACCGAAAAAATCCAGGAACTGATTGACGGCACCAGGGCTGAACAGCGCAAGCTGGCCCTTCCCCGGGTGGACAAGGCCAAAAACCTGCTCAAGAGCGATCCCCGCCAGGCCTTCAAGGAACTTCGTGAGGTATTGACGACCGATCCCTGGAACACAGAGGCCGGGGAACTGATGGAAAAGGTATTGGCCCGCCTCAATTCCGAGGCCAAAAAACTCTTCGATCAAGGCCTGGTTCTAGAAAGCCTGGGTGAACGCCGCAAGGCCTGCGCCAAATGGGCCGAGGCCCTGAAATCGGCTCCTGAAGATGGAGAACTCCATCGACAGATCGAAGCTAAGGGGTCGATGTGCGACTGATCGTGAAGGGTTCGGTCGGCCTCTGGCCGGCGGCTCTGCTTTTGCTTCTCCTGCCCCTGGGCTGCCAATGGCATCGCCCCCAGGATTCATCAGGTCCAGACGTCTTTCCGTCCGATCTGACCCAGGCCACTTCCGAACAGGCCCTCCTGGCCATGTGGTCCTTCTGTCCCTGGCGACTGGGCTCGGCTTGTCCGGCCTTCACCTCCAACGCAGCCGTCCCGCAGGCCGATGCTCGCTGGAAGGCCCTGGCCATCGAATGCCGAGCCTTGCAGATCATGATCGCCCGCAATCTGCGCCGGGAGAATCCCCCCTTCGATCTCGACGGACTCACCCGTCAGGCCAGGACCGTTTTGGACGAAAATCCCCGTTCCCTGGAATCCAAACGGGCCTTGGCCCTGGCCCTCATGCTCAATGACCGAGTTACCGAGGCGGCGGGCCTCCTTCAATCGGCACTCAACGACGATCGGAATAATCCCTACACCCTCCTGACCCAGGCCGTCCTGGTCCGAAAGGATCCGGTTCAGGCCGAGGCCTTGCTGCGTCGGGCCGAAGCCCAGGCCCCAAATCTTCCCGCCCTTTGGCTGGTCCGGGCCTGGCAAGCCGAGGAGAGAAACGATCCGGAACTGGCCGAACGTGCCTATCGCCGAGCATTGACTCACGATCCGCGAAATACGGCCGTCATGATCGGTCTAGGTCGGTTGGAGATGGACAACGTCGACACCCAGGCCATAGCCGCCGAGCGCTTTGCCCAAGTCCTGGCCCTGAACCCCGGGGACGAGGTCGCCATGTTCAACCTAGCTCTAATCCGCCTACGGGAAGGTCATCCCGACCAGACCCGGGGGCACGTCCAGCGCCTGCTGGAACTCCATCCCAAAGACCCCATGGCCTGGGAACTACAGGGCCTTGCCCAGCGGGCCACAGGGGCCTACCTCGACGCAGCCCATTCTTTTCGCATGGCCATATCTCTTGATCCCGCTCTGGCCGGTCCTTTTTTCAACCTTGGAGTCCTCTGCGCCGTCCATCTGATGGACATCTCCTGCGCCAGGGACTCCTTCTCCTCTTTTCTCAACCTGGAGCCTCAGGGGGCTCGGGCCGACCAGGTGCGTGCCTGGCTCCTGGACCACCAGGACCCTAAACCCCTCGAATCCCCTGTCCATTTGCCGTTGTCTCCTTTGCCCACGGCAGACTCTTCGCAATGACCATTTGAACTCCGAGGAGGCACCATGAGCCAAGACATGTTCTCCCAGACCGTTCTGCAATTTCTCGGTCCGGTTCAGGATTTTCTCCTGGACGAAGGCGTCAGCGAGATCATGATCAACGGGCCGCGGGAAATCTATATCGAACAGCGTGGCAGGCTCGTCCTGACCGATCGACACTTTTCCTCGTCCGAAAGCCTTCTGGCCGCCATCCGCAACGTCGGTCAGTTCGTCGGAAGAACCATCGACGAAACAAAGCCCTACATGGATGCCCGTCTGCCCGACGGCTCCCGGGTCCACGCCATGATCCCCCCCATTGCAAGACGGGGCCCCTACATGGCCATTCGGCGCTTTTCCAAAAACATGTTGACCGTCGACGACCTCATCGAAAAAGGCAGTCTGACCGCCGAAGCGGCCCTGTTTCTCAAGGCCTGCGTGAGAATCAAGAAAAACGTCGTCGTTTCCGGGGGCACGGGAAGCGGCAAGACCACCCTGCTGAACATTATCTCGGAATTCGTCCCGGGTCATGAGCGGATCATCGTCATCGAGGACGCCAGCGAACTCCAGCTCCGCCAAGCCCATGTCCTTCCCATGGAAACCCAGAAGGCCGACAAGAAGGGGCGTACCGAGGTCGGCATCCGTGAACTGGTGGCCTGCTCCCTGAGGCTGCGACCGGACCGAATCATCGTCGGCGAATGCCGGGGAGGAGAGGCTTTGGATATGCTTCAGGCAATGAATACAGGCCACTCCGGCAGCATGACCACTCTGCACGCCAACTCAAGCCGGGATGCCCTGAGCCGTCTGGAAACCATGGCGATGATGTCCGGGGTGAACATGCCTCTGAACGCCGTTCGAGGCCAAGTGGCTTCGGCCATCGACATCATCGTCCAGATCTCCCGTTTTCCGGACGGTTCTCGGAGAATGACCGAAATCACCGAGGTTCTCGAATTGGATTCCGAGGGTCGCTATCAATCGGCTCCGTTGTTTGTTTTCAATCTCCAGGGCAAGGACGACGAAAACCGGATCGTCGGAAATATGCGCTCCACGGGCAGCAAACCGACATTTGTCAAGGAATTGCAATTGTGCGATGTTGAATTGCCACAGGGGATATTCGACGGGCTATAGCCTTTTGTCCTCGCGCTCGATTCAATTTTCGGTGGGACAGCCAACATGATTCATGTCGAACGGTTCAAAGACTACTACCTGACCAGGCGCATCGGCGTCGGCGGTATGGCCGAAATTTTCCGCGGCCGGAAAATCGGCGAGGGTGGCTTTGAAAAGCCGGTTGTCGTCAAACGGCTGCTAACCCACCTAGCCAGCGACGAGTCCTTTCGGGCCATGTTTCTGGACGAGGCCCGCCTAGCCAGCCAGCTCTCCCACCCAAACATCGTCCACGTCTACGACCTTGGCAAATACATCCAGGGTGGGTCTGAAAACTACTTCATCGCCATGGAGTATGTCTTCGGCAAAAACTTGGCTGAAATTCGGAACCAGGCAGCCGCCCGAAATCTTTTTCCGTCCATCGAGCATATCGCTCGCATCGTCTCCGGGGCCGCTCTGGCCTTGCATCACGCTCATTTCAGGATGGACGACTGCGGCAAGCCTTTGAACATTGTTCACCGGGACGTCAGTCCGCAGAACATTCTCCTCTCCTACGAGGGCGAGGTGAAGCTGGCCGACTTCGGCATCGCCAAGGCCCTGACCAAGTCCCAGCACACCCAGGCCGGGGTCCTCAAGGGCAAGCTGGCCTACATGTCCCCGGAACAGGCCAGGGGCGAATCCATAGATTACCGGGCCGACATCTATGCCCTGGGAATCGTTCTGTGGGAACTACTGACCGCCAAGCGCCTCTTCGTTGGAGACAACGAGGCGGCCACTCTGCGTAACGTACTCGAACCCACCGTTTGCCCTCCAACCGAGATTGCCCCCCACGTGCCACCGGAACTGGACGCCATGTGTCTGCGGTGTCTGGCCGTCAAACCCGAAGATCGCTACCCGAATGCCATGGCCCTGGCCAAGGACCTGGAAAAATTTTTGCACGACTCCGGGCTAACGTCCGGGTCACATGCCCTGCGGGACTATCTGCGGGGGCTCTTCGCCAAGGAAATCGAAGAGGAGAACGCCCAGATCCAGGAGGAAGCTCTGGCCGTACGCAGGATGGTCGGTGCGGAAAACAAAGGGGTCGAGGAAAAGACCCTGGCTGCGGAACCGGTTTCGGACGGGACAGGGTCTCGATCGGAAAACAGGTCTACGAATTCCGTCAAGCCGAAAAGATCCCGTAGGCCGATATGGGTCATGCTGGCCATCGGCGGACTCGCGATATTGGGAATTGGCGGACTTCTCCTTTTGAGCGGGAATGACCCTCAGGTCAATCTCAAGGATACTCCTCAGCCGCCGTCCACATCTGTCGAGACCACCGAAGCGCATGAGGACCCATCGGCGGCACTCCCTGTGGAACCGGCTTCAGAGATCCCCGAGACTCAGGAAGAAACGGATATTGAGAAGCCTTCCTCCGAGGACCTTGAGGCCTCCCGCCTGGCCAGGACCCGCAGTCAAATCGAAGGATTGGTGCAAGCGGGTCAGGTCGAGGATGCCCTGGCCATTCTTGATCAGGCCGAAGACCGTCGCCCTTGGAGCGTCCCCGAGCTCGGCCCGGCCCGGTCCGCAGCCTTGAAGGCCTTGGCTGCTGGGCTCCAGGACGGGGACCCTGAACGGGCCGTGGCCATCCTGCGAGAGATCGCCGCCCATGAGCGGGATAACGCCCAGACCTATCTGACCCTGGGACGGATGCTGACCCGCCTCGGCCGAATCCCCGAGGCCATCGAGTCCTACGACTTGGCCCTGCTCCAGGATGAGCGGCTCCACGAGGCCCATTACAACAACGGGGTCCTCTGGCTCCGTCTGGGACGAATGGATCTGGCCGAACGGGCCTTGCTCAGAACCTTGGCCCTGAATCCGCCCTACTCAGCCGACATCTACGTCAACTTGGCCGCCTGCAAGGCTCAAGGCGGAGCAAAGGACGAGGCCGTGGCATATCTTCGCAAAGCTCTTGAAATTGACCCCGGCCATGAAATCGCACGGTACAACCTCAACGTATTGGCATTCCAACCCTAATCCTCAACCCACGGAAGAATTCCCATGTCTGTACGCCGTTTGCTTCTAATATTTCTTTGTCTTCTGGCTCTTGGGCTCTGCCTCGGGTGCAAAAAAAAACCTTCGAGCCAGTCAAGTCCGGCGACCGAAAAGCATCTCTCCCACACCATCCGCCACCAGGGTGAAACGCTGGCCATCATCTCCCAATGGTACACCGGAGACCCGGGGCACTGGCGGACCCTGATGAACCTCAATGGCATCGCCTCTCCCACGGCTCTTCGTCTGGGGCAGACCATTGTCATCCCCATGAACCTGGTCAAGACCTCCAAGCCATTGCCTGCCTCATTCATTAAGGAACAAACTCGGCCCAAGGCCCAGACCAAGACCCAAACCAAGGTCCAGAAAAAGCCCAAGCCCGACATGGCGCCGGCTTCCGATGCCCAGGCCGAACCCGAATCCCCACTGGTCGAATCCGAGAAAATCGCCGATGAACAGGCTGCTCCGGACACGGATGCCCAGACTCCACCTCCTTTGATCATCGCCCCGCCCCGATAGACAAAAAGACCTTTCCAAAAAAAAGCTGCGGGATCAACGTCCTGCGGCTTTTGTTATATACGCCGGGGTTCCGTTCAGTTCGGACCACGGGATGAAAATTCTCTTCTGTCCTTCCACATACGGCGCAACCGTTCCCCGGGAGAAAAAAATATACACCCCATCGGACATGGGGGCCACCAGACGGAAGTTATCCTCTCTCGGCTCTGTCACTCTGTACAGCATGGACGGCTCAAGCATGTCCCCGAGTTCTCGGGACAGCTTCTTGCTGGCCGAAGCTCCCATCCGCTCCAGGGACTTTGGGTCGTCCAGACCGAGATCGGCCAAACGAATCCGTTCCTTTCGCAGGCAGTCTATGGTGACGCTCAGCAAGTCGTGGCTTGGATGCGCCCCGCCAGCGTAGGACTCGATCTCGTAGACCACCGTGACCAACCTGGGGCTGCCCCAGTACACGGAATACCAGACGTCCAGGTTGTTGATCGGGCCCGGCTCCAGATCATGACCAAGCCTCGAAACAGCCCTGAAATCTTCAACGAATCCCTTTAGGGGCCAAAAGGCCAAACGATCGAGTTCCGGGTCGGAAAAAACGGGAAAGCGGATAACCATGATATGGTCGCAATCCCGTTCTTCCAGAATACCGGAGCGGACCACCGGATGTATGTTGCGCGGAACCTGGACTGCAAGACAACCGGCCGAAACACTTAGGATCACGGTCCCCAGAATGAACGTGAGCGCGACCCTCTTCAAGGTTTCCTAGACCACCCTGCTCTGGACCAACTGGGCGAAATGCTCGAAGGACCTGTCGAACGTCTTCTCGGCCGAGGCCGGAAAACAGCAAGCCGGCAATTCCCTGCTGCGCAGGTGATATGCCAAGCACTCGCAGCACATCCCCTTTCTCGGACAGGGCTCGTAGGTGCAATTGCATCGCATACGGTTTTTGTCCTTTTGGCAGTCCATTGTTCCCTCCAGATCGCTTTCGGTGTGTGTCGAATCCATAAAACTCAAAGGGCCGCCCCATGGCGGCCCTTCTCGGATTCAAAGACAATAAGAAAAACCCACGGATCAGGCGTTCAGCTTCCGCTCCTGAGGGAACACAGGCAGATATCTGTAGGACAGGCTGAGGATCAGGAAGGAATAGGCCACGATCATCAGCGTGGTGGACCACTCGGCCCAGTTGGGAATGTAGTACTGCCAAGTGTCAAAGGGCATGACCGGGATGGCCAAAGCCTGAACGGTGAAAACGAAACGGTTCACGACAACGCCTAGACAGTTCAAGATGGCCGCCGAATACAGCAGAGCGGGCCGGTTGCGAAAAGCCGGAACCACCAGAAGGATGGCCGGGAGCACTCCGCATATTCCGAGTTCAAGCCACAAGAGCCACGTTCCGTATCCAAGCTCGGAGTTGAACATCTGGTCAAAGGTCAGGCCCATGTTGGGCAGGATTCCTTGAGCCCAGGCCCAAGTGTCCAGAATCTTAAAGAACATGTAGAAGCAGAGCAACAAACCGGCGATCTTGCCCATCAGTACCTTCGTCGAAAAATCAACAAGCTTCTTGCCGGTCAAAAGTTCCATGAACTTGGCCACCAACATGGTGAAGGCCGGCCCTGAAGCGATGGCCGAGGCGATGAACAAGAAGAAGGTCCAGGGCCAGATGAAAAATCCCTCGCGGAAGACAAAGGGTCGACCGAACAGCACACCGTACATGCCGCCCAGAGATCCTTGGTGGAAGAAGGACAGAAAGGTGCCAACACCGGCAAAAAGCGGCATGTACACATGGAGATTGTGGGCCATGTGATGGAGGAACCGAATTTCGTTCAACTTCCTATTCTCGAAAATGATCGGCAGATATTCAATAATCAAAACCATGCAGTAACAAGTGATGCAGAAGATAACTTCGGTCAGCATGGAGTGGACATTAGGGTGCCAGTATCCGAACCAGGCCCGGATGGGCTGCCCAATATCCAGGGTCAGGATGATCATGGCCCCGGAATAACACAGGAACCCGACGATGACCGCCAGATTGATGATGTTCTTCAGTTGGTCGATACGGATGATGTACCTGAGAAAACCGCTGAAGAAGGCACCGGCCCCGAGACCAATGACTGCGAGGTCGAAGGTGATCCACAGCCCGAATCCGAAATAGTTATCCAGGCCTGTAACGCCCAGGCCAGAACTCAGGATACGGAAGGCACCGTATAGACCCCAGGCCAGGAACAGGCCAATGAATCCGAGCCAGGCAAGGAATCGTCCGAGAGAACAGCGCTCCACCCCTTCGGGCATCAAGGCTTTGTCTATCATGGCCTACTCCCCCTTGGTCTTTTCGTGTTTGAGGTAGTTGTCACCCTGTCGGCGGACCCACTCGCGCTTGGAGTAGTAGTACACCTGAGGATCCGTGCCCAATTTTTCCAAAAGCCGGAAAGCATATGGACTCTTGGATAGCTTGTGCACTTCGTGCTCCGGGTTCAAAAGATCCCCGAAATGCATGGCCCCGGTGGGGCAGATATCGACACAGGCCGGAATATAGGCATCCTCGGCCAAATGGCTGGGGTCATGTCCTTCGTGGCGAGCCTTTTCCTTGGCCGCCATCCAGCGATGGTGGCAGAAGGTGCATTTCTCGACCACGCCCCGGGGCCTGACGGAAGTAAACGGGGTCAAAACCTTGTCCAGTCCTTCGGGCCAAACCGGGTCGTGCCAGTTGAAGTACCTGGCATGATACGGGCAGGCGGCCATGCAGTACCGGCAACCGATGCACCGGGGGTAGACCTGGCTGACGATACCACCCTCCTCGTCTTTGGTCGTGGCTACCACAGGGCAGACCGTAGAACACGATGGATGTCCGCACTGCATGCACGGACGGGGCAGATAGGCCACATCATGGTTCGGAAAATCCTGCTTATTGGACAACTGATAGACCAGCATCCAGGACAACGTCCTCAATTTGTTGGAGGCCTCGGTCACCGGTGCAACATTGTTCTCGGCCTGACAGGCGACCATGCAGGCTCCGCAACCCGTGCACTTGTCGATGTCAATGACCATTCCCCATTTTATGTGAAAAGTATGCGCTTGCATATCAATATCCCTCTTGGTTTCGCTTCAGTGGGTCTTAGGCCCTGGACACCGTAATCTGGGGATTGCCGAAGGAGGCTCCGCCCTGGCTGTCAAGGCCCTGGACAAGAAGCACGTCACAGGCATTGGTCCCCTTGCCTCTGGAGAAATCGTCCCAGGCCGTATGGCCGAAACCCAGGCACGCTGACACGGCCCCGGGCACGACACCTTCGAAAATCTGAACCCGGCCCTTCATTTCCCCGGACTGGCTGGCAATCTTGACCATGCTCCCCTGATCGACGCCTATCATGGCCGCCGTGGCCTTGTTCATGGCCACGAAACAATCCTGGCCCTGTAACTCCCGTTCGGAAATGGTCAGAACATTGAAGGGTGGTGTGGCCATCTTGGCACTTCCGATGTTCAACTTGACCACCGGAGCCAAAACCAGTTGTCCGTCGGCCCCCTTCTTGCCGAGGTCCGCATCGAACGGAACCTTCCACATTGAGAGGAAGAACTGGAAGGCCGTACGTTCCGAAGTCCAGGCTTCCCCATCCTCGAGCAGACCCGACCAGTCGGCCCCGAGATTCTCGGCTCTGGCCTGAAGGACCTCTTCGAAAGATTCTAACCCCAGACCGAGGCCGAGTTCATCCGCCACAGCAAGAATTATGTCGCCTGCGGTTTTGGTGTCGTTAACCGGGCCGATGACAGGGGCTGTTGCCAGGTATGTTCCCTTGGCCGAGCCGTAGGGCGTGTAGGAGTCGTCGAATCCCTCAAATGAATAAGACGCAGGAAGGATGAGGTCGGCCATGGCCGCCGTCTCGTCCATGAACGAACTGAAACTGACCAGGAACCCGGCCTTCCGCAAAGAGTTTGCCATGCTCTGCCCCCCGGGCAAGGCATAGGCGGGATTGGCCTCGTGGACGAGCATGACCGCTGGTGCCTCGTTCCGGCCAACCGCGACTCCTTCGAGAAAAGCGACCAGATCTTTCGCCAGCATGGCGTCGCGACGCGGAGCCCCCTCAAACACCGGCTCGGCCCAGGGCACGATTCGCACCCCACCTTCCTGGTTGATGCGGCCGAGGAGAAAATTGAGGCTCATGCCGGCCGCAGCCTCGAACGTGCTCAATCCCTGTCCGATTTCAGATCCGATGACCACAACGGGCTTTTTGGCCCGGAGCAGCCGCTCTGAAAGGTCCTTAATCTTGGCGGCCTGAACCCCGGTCTTGGCCTCCACCTGGGCCGGGCTAAACCCCTTGCGCACGAAGTCGGAAAATTCGCTCATACCCATGGTGTCGGCGCTTCGACCAGCCTGGATCAGGGCGTTGGCGACACCCAAGGCCAGAATGGCCTCGGTGCCTGGCATACAGGGTATCCACTCATCGGCCACAGCCGCAGTCCCATTCTCAACGGGACCGGCATAAAGCAAGGATCCCCCTGTGGCCTTGGCGTCCATACAGGACTTGCCGACGCCCGGTCCCCACGCCTGGCAGATATCGGCTCCAAGGACCAAGATGCAGTCGGAGTTTTCGAAATCGTATCCAGGTTGCCCGTCACCGCCAAAGACATTCTGCCATGCTCGAACCGCCGGTCCGGCCTCGCTGGGCATCAGAAAATACTGATCCGAACCAAGCCCTGCCACAAGGGCGGCCAAGACCTCGGCCGCGGTGCCGGTCTCGTCTCCGGATATCATAGCCACCTTGTCACCAGCAACCTTAATCTTATCCTTTAAAATGGACAAACCCTCGTCCCAGGATATCGGAACCATGGAGGCCCCGTCTTTCTTCATCGGCGATTTGACCCTGGCCGGGCTGTACAGGAGTTGAACGCTGGCCGCTCCGAGCGGACAGACGCCGCCCTTACTGGCCGGATCCTTTTCGTTCCCGTAGGCTGTGACCGGCCGGCCCCCGACGGTCAACACTTCAACGCCGTATGCGTCGGGTCCCAATTTACACAAGGCCGACTTTCGATCCAGTGCCCCATAGGACAGGCGCGGAATCCATGGCCAATTCTGAGACCATATGGATGCATCGTCCAGGAGTTTCCACACAACCGGGGTGAAGAGGATACCGCCGGTGCCACCAGCCAAGAACGAGATAAAGCTTCTTCGATCGAGTCCCATCTTCTTCATCCCCTCGTTTATTTGTGACACACGAAGCAGGCATTGCTGGCGCCATTCTCGGCGTGGCAACGCTCACACTCCCACATTTTCATGGTCTGCTTGCTGTATTTGGTCAGCCTGTTCTCGTAGTACACCGGCAAAGTCTCGTTGAAGGCCATGTCCGGATGGCAGGCCGTGCAGTCCACACCGTCATGGGCGATGTGGGAGAAATACACGTTGTCCGGCTGCTTCTGATAGACATACCATGGTACTTCCTTGTAGTCGCCTTCATTGACGTACTTCTCGACGAACTCAATCTCTGCGGGATCGTCCCCCATGGGGGCCTCGTGGCAACTGGCGCAGCTTTCCGTTGTCGGAAGGCCGGCGTAGGATCCGTCCTCGCGATAAAAATGGCAGTCTTCGCAGGACATAGCCTGGTCTTCCACGTGCACCTTGTGGCTGAACTGGAGTGGTTGCGTCTTCTCGCTGTAGAGCAACTGGGGGAACCCCCACCAGCCGAGAAAGAGCGAAGCCACAAAACCCGCCACAAAGGGCAGTACAACACAGCTCTTCTTTTTCGACACCTTGTTAACCTCCGTTCCAGAGAATTGAAAAGAACCCCAGCATCCTGACAAAAGCCCGGATCAACCTATGCAACACCCCGAAGAGGTGTCAAGAGCAAATGAAATATTTCACGAGTAAAAATCAAACAAAAAAATAATTATTCCAAAAGAATAGTTGACAACATGGCAGCTTGCGGCCTTAGATCTACTCATTCGGAGCATAGTCGAACGGACTTTGAAATCCTTTCCAGCCGGGGAGTCTCGAATCCTTTTCAGACAGGAGGGGACGTGTCACCGGCCAATCAACGGCAAGGTCGGGATCGTTCCAAATGAGACCGGCATCATGCTCCGGGGCATAGGGGTTGTCGACCTTGTAGAGAAATTCAGCTTCCCTGGTCAGCGTCAGATAGGCATGGGCGAACCCCCGGGGCACAAACAGCTGGAGCTTGTTTTCGGCCGACAGTTCCACCGAATACCAGCGCCCGAAAGATGGCGAACCGCGCCGAAGGTCGACGACCACGTCCAGTACCGTGCCCCGAACCACCCGGACGAGTTTGGCCTGGGCGAAGGGTGGCAGCTGGAAGTGGAATCCTCTGAGAACTCCCGCCTCTTCGGATCGGGCATGGTTGTCTTGAACGAATTCGCAGTCGAGGCTCTGGGCCATAAAAACCGCACGGCTGTAGGTTTCCATGAAAAAACCCCGGGAATCGGAAAATACCCTGGGTTTGAGAATCATGAGTCCCGGCAGGGACGTGGTAATGAATTTCATGACTTCCAGTTGAAACATTGGATTATTTGGAGAGCCGTCCGAAGAAAAAAGCCAGAAAGGCCGTCACTCCGAGAGTCCAAAGGAAGAACTCGTTGTCGAGAACCGTCTGGAAATTTGACAAAAACCTGTCCCATGTCTCGTAAATCATGCTCAATCCTTGAATATCGAAAAAAATGTGTGGCGATGGCCGAAAAACGTCCGCATCACGGGCCCGTCTACATCAAGGGAGCAAAGGCTGCAAACACTTTCTTAAAGCCTGTTGAGAACCTCTCTGGACAAGCTCACAAACGGTCCTAAAAAGAACTATGACACTTCGAAAAATCAAGCCTCCAATTTGGCGAACTGGATTCTGGCTCGTCTTCACCGTCCTGACCATCGGCGCCCATCTCTTGTCGGCCCTTCCGGTCGGTGGCGGATTAGTGTCCACAAGAACCTTCAGCAAGGATACGAAAATGACCGACAACAAGCCCGACATCAAAGCCCAGAAACGAACACTGACCCCAGAACAATTCCGAATCACCCAGGAGAAGGGTACTGAGCGCCCGTTTACCGGCACCTATTGGAACCACCATGAAGATGGAATCTATGACTGCGTCGTCTGCGGTAACAGTCTCTTCCAATCCGTGGACAAATTCGATTCCGGGACGGGCTGGCCGAGCTTCATCGCTCCGGTAGCCCCGGATGCCATTCGAACCCTTCCGGACACATCCCATTTCATGGACCGCACCGAGGTGCTCTGCGGGTCTTGCGACGCCCATCTAGGCCATATCTTCGACGATGGCCCAGGGCCCACGGGCCTGCGGTACTGCATCAACTCAGGTGCCTTGCTGTTTCGACCTTCCCAAGACCTATGACCGGCCCAAGAAACCCGGTCGCACATCCTCGGGCCAACCCACCATGGCCTCGATCATGGACATGATCTGGACTGTTTCGGATCCCTGCAGCCTTATAGCCCCGGATCGACAGGAGGCCACGCACAGTCCGCATCCCTTGCACAGGGTCGGCTGGATGGAGGCTCTTCCGGTCGTTTCGTTCCAGGCAGGGGCCGAGTAGGGGCAGACAATCACGCAGACCCCGCAGGCCACGCAGTATCGGGGGTCAACAATGGCTACGGCCCCGGGGACGGATATCCTGTCCCGAGCCAGGAGGGTCACGGCTCGAGCCGCAGCAGCCTGGGCCTGGGCAATGGACTCATCGATGGGCTTGGGACCGTGGGCCATGCCGCAGACGAAAACGCCTTCCGTGGCGAAATCGACGGGCCGAAGCTTGACATGGGCCTCAGCGAAAAAACCGTCCTCGTCCTGGCTGATCTTGTACAACCGGGTCAGTCGATTGTCCTTTTCGGCCACGATGGCCGTTGCCAGAACAAGCATTTCCGGGCGGATGGACATCTTTCGGCGAAGCACGCAGTCCGAAAACCCGACCTCCAGACCTTCGTTGTCCACTTCCACGGTCAACCCCTTGTCGTAGCAATAGCGTATGAACCGGATCCCGGCCGTCCGGGCCTTCTGGTACAAATCCTCCTGAAAAGCGTAAGGCCTCATGTCCCGGTACAGGACGAAGATGTTCATATCTGGATTGAGTTCCCGCATCTTCATGGCGCTCTTGATGGTCTGGGTGCAGCAAAGCTTGGAGCAATATGGTCGCTCCGGAATCCTTGATCCTACACATTGAACGAGAACCACGCTTCGCAACCGGGCCAGCTCCTCGGGAACGTCGATGAACTTTCTCTGCAACTCGAGTCTGGTGAGCACTCTCGGGCTTCGGCCATACCCCATCAGGTCAGGCTTCAATTCCGAAGCCCCGCTGGCGACAATGGTCACCCCGTGCTCCACGACCACCTCATCACCCTGACAACCTCGAACCGTGGACCGAAAATTGCCGACAAACCCCTCGGCCTCGACCACCTCCGATTCCATGTGAATTAAAATCAGCGGATCGCTTCTGACCGCGTCGATCAGACCCTGGAGATAGGCCTGCACGTCCTCGCCCCGCCAGGTACGCTGAATGAACCAAGCATTGCCTCCCAAATGGGAGGTCCGCTCGACGATATGAACAGGAAAGCCCTGGGCCGAGAGGCTCCTGCCTGCCTCCATCCCGGCAACTCCCCCTCCCACTACTAGAACTGCCTTGCCCACTTCGAGCTCGGGATCCCTGAGGGGAACGGACAGGGCTACCTTGGCCACAGCCATCCGTAACAGATCCTTGGACTTGTTCGTGGCCGCTTCAGGCATCTCTCTATGGACCCAGGAGCACTGATTCCGGATGTTTGCCATCTCGAAGAGATATTTATTGATCCCGGCCTTGATCAGGGTCTCCTGAAAAAGGGCCTCGTGGGTCTTGGGCGTGCAGGCTGCCACGACCACCCTGTTCAACCCCTGCTCCCGGATGACAGCGGTGATCTTTTCCTGGGTGTCCTGAGAGCAGCTGAACAGGTTCACCTCCACGTGGACCACACCAGGAAGGCTTCGGGCAAAGACCTCCAGTTCTTGCATCCTGACTACGCCGGCGATGTTGGTTCCACAACAGCAGAGGAACACCCCGATCCGGACCGGGTCTTTGGAGGTGTCCAGTTCCATCGGAACCGGCCTGGTTTTGGTTAGGGTCCACCTGGCAGGACCGAGCAGCTTTCCGGCCAGGCCCGCAGCCGCGCTTGAATCTATGACCGAAGTCGGGATGTCCTTAGGCGCTTGGACCGCCCCGCAGACGTAGATCCCGGGCCGGGATGTCTCGACCGGAGAGAAGCTTCCTGTGTCCACAAATCGATAGCTGTTCAGCCGAACTCCGAGGGCCTCGGTCAGGGCCAAGCCTCTGCCGGAAACGGCCAGTCCGGCCGAAAGCACGACCATATCGAAGGATTCCTCGACGATTGCCCCCGTGTCGTCCACATACCGGACGGCGTGGCAACCGTTTTGATCCAGGACACCCACGGTTGAAATTTTTGATTTAACAAACCGCACGCCGGCCTCGTCCCTGGCCCGGTTGAAATACCGCTCGAAATTCTTTCCGTTGGTTCTGATGTCAATATAAAAGATTGCCGTGTCCAAAAACCCCTTGCTGTGCCCCTTGGCCAACATGGCCTCCTTGACCGCAGCCGTGCAGCAGACCGAGGAACAATAGCCTTGGGCACCCTTGTGCAGATCCCGGGATCCGACGCATTGCAGCCAAGCGATCTTTTTGGGCTCCCGACCGTCTGAAGGCCGCAGGAGATGCCCTCCGGTGGGTCCCGAAGACGAGAGAAGGCGCTCGAACTCCATATTGGTGACGATGTTTGGAGAATTGAGATACCCGTAGGTGTCCACGGCCCCGGGGTCGAAAGCCTCGGAACCCGTGGCCAGGATCACGGCCCCGACCTGAAGGGTGCGCTCCCGGACCGTGTCGGTGAAATCGATGGCCTGGTTCGGGCAAACTTTGGCGCAGGCGCCACATTTACCCTTTTGCAGGTAAATGCAGTGTTCGGGATCGATGGCATATTTCAGGGGCACGGCCTGCGCGTATTTGAGATAGATCGCCTTTCGTTTTTTGAGGCCCTGGTCGTACTCGTCATCGACCTTCTTCGGGCATTTTTCTGCGCATAGGCCGCAGGCGATGCACTTAGACGTATCCACGTAACGTGGATGGATTCTCAGACGAACCTCGAAACTTCCGGCCTCGCCCGTGACCGACGTGACCTCGGACAGAGTCAAAAGTTCGATATTGATATGCCGGCCGACCTCGACCAGTTTGGGCGAGATGATTCACATGGCGCAGTCGTTGGTCGGAAAGGTCTTGTCCAACTGAGACATCATCCCTCCGATCGAGCTGGTCCTTTCCGATAGGTACACTTGGTACCCGGAGTCAGCCAAATCAAGGGCTGCCTGCATACCGGCCACACCTCCCCCGATCACCAAAACGGATCCGATGCACGTCTCGGCACTCATATTCCCTCCTCGCTTGTCGTAGTATCCAAAATCCTCGACGCCAATTCGCTCCCCATCCCAAGGGCCGCCGGGTCCAGGCCCATGGCCAAGCCCAGCAGTTGCGGATAGAGGATCGGCTCCACATCCGTGGCCCTTGCGGCAAACTGCGCTTGGCAAAACGGACAGGCCGTGCACAAATACCGGGCACCGGCGGATCTTGCGCTTTCGATCTTGCGGTTCATGATCGTCGTGGACAGTTCATTGTCGACGGCTCGCAGGGGCGCACCACAACACTCGAGTCGAAGGTCCCACTCGACGCTTCGAGCCCCGGTCTGGGCGATAAGATCCTCAAAAATTGTCGGTTTATACGGGTCGTCAAAATTGGTGACATCGCTCGGCCTCAAGGCGTGACATCCGTAGTGAGGGGCCAGTGGCAGGCCTTTGAAAAGCCGAACGACCTTGGTTTCGAGTGCCTGAAGGCCCACGTCGTGACGTAGAACGCTCAAGACGTGACGGATTTTGACCTCCTGCCCCAGACCGAGCCCGACTCTGCCAAGATGGCGCGCTATCTCCGCCCTGGCCTCGGGCTCCTCCCGAAGAAACTGGCGAGCCTTTTTCAAGGTTCCGAAACAACACGCGCACAAGACCAGCAAATCCAGTCCGGCCTGTTCGGCCAAGGCCAGATTCCTGACCGCCGAAACCAAGAAGGACAGCCGATCAATGTTGCGCATTGGATATCCACAACACCCGAAGGCCGAAATGTCCAGCAGGTCCACCCCCAAGGATTGAAGCACCGCCCTGGTCGAAGTCTCGTACTGAGGAACCAGGGCCGGGGCCGTGCAGCCGATAAAAAAGGCGAATCGCATGATTCAGACCTCCCGCCTGGACAGTCCGATTTCAGCCACGGCCGTGTGCTTTAGTCGGTAGAAAAGGTCTACGATCCTGACCTGCTGGGGACAATATTCCTGACATTTATAGCAGGTCAGGCACTTCCAGATCATCTTGCTCCCCAAAGCCATCTCGGTCAGACCAAGCCCTAGGCAGCACATGATCTGGTGGGGAAGAAGCCCCAGCTCCTTCTCCGGATTCTCGTAACTCATGACCACCGGGCAGAGCGTCGTGCAGGTCTGGCAGCTGAAACAATAGGAAAAGGTCTTGTTCCTAGACAATTGGGCCGCCAGTTTGTTTTCCTGATCCACAAGAGGAATGGGGCCTGCCGGATTCCGGAAACCTCCCCGGATGAGGTTGAAGGCGGCTTTGGAGTCAACTTCGAAATCCCTACACGCGTTCATGACGGAGCGGGCGAAGAAAAACGGAGACAGCGCGAAAGGCTCCGGACCATGCTCCCTGACCAGCACGTTTCGAGCCTCAAGCCAGATGGACTTCAGATCGATACCGGAAGGACAGAGTGCCGTGCACCTTCCGCAGCTCGAACAGACCGACACTCCCTGGCGAAGGGCTTCCCGCTCCTGCCTGGTCAGGCCAAGGCCCAAAAGCGTCCTCCTCAGGGCCTGAACCTTTTCGCCAGGAAGCACGAGGTCATTGTCCAAGGTCCAGGACGCGGCCATGGCCGAGCAGTTGGCACTGCACTCCCCGCAATGGGTGCAGGCATCCAACTCCAAAACCCGCCTGGTCATAAAATTCTCGGCAGTTGCGGTTCCCAGTCCCGACACCCTGCGGACGATGAGGCTGAGCGGCGTGGCCAAAATGTGAAACATCTTGGTGAAGGGCAACGAGGCCAGCCCAAACAGAGTCAAGAGCACGTGAACCCACCAGAGCATATCCACGGCCCGAAAATGGTTCCACTCCAGGGCCAGGGGGGAAAAACCCCGAGCCAAGGCGAAACTTACAGGAGCCCATCGGCTCGGAGCATGGCAAAATGCACAGGCCTCTTCGTTCACCTCTCGGCCCTTGTCCAACACCTCTGGATCGAAGGGACGCCCAACCCGGTGGGAAACCAGTCCGCACTCGGCCGCCCAAAAGGACTCCAGAGCCGGAACGTCGTCAGGGTCGACGGACGAGTAGTCACTGACCATCCGGTCAAACTCGTCCATTGAGGTCATCTTC
Organism: Deltaproteobacteria bacterium; assembly: GCA_009929795.1. Classification (NCBI taxonomy): domain Bacteria; kingdom Pseudomonadati; phylum Myxococcota; class Myxococcia; species Deltaproteobacteria bacterium. The sequence goes on from RZZR01000003.1 coordinate 27,411, forward strand.
ATGGCCTGCAGGCCGAAGCCCGAACAGACGATACCGCCGACCAAGGCCAGGGCGATCCAGTCCCTGGCCGAAGACAAAACATGCTTTCTGATCCGTCGGACCACGGCCACGGCCACTCCGGACAGGACCAGGGCGCCAGCCGCATCGCGGAGAAAGAACCAGGGGTTCAGGCTCGATTGGTAGTCGGAAAAAAGTTCCTCGGTCACCATCCCATCCAGGGCGTGGAAAAGGACCAAATAGAGAACTCCCCAGAAGATGGCACCGTGCATGATCCAGCGCTGGAGACTTCGCTTCCGGGTCCGCTCGAGCAGGAAGACGTCCAGAACCGTGGCCAGGCCGAGATCACGAAATCCCCGCCCCCGGGATAGGCAGCGCCAGGTACCGGACAGGGCCGCACCTGTCCTGCGCCAGACCGAAGCCCCTCCGGTCTCCCCTTCCAAACACCGCGAGAACCAGCCGTAGACCCGATACAGAATTCCCAGGATGCAGACCGCAACAGACAACCAGAGCAGGACATCGTAGACCATCGGTGCTCCTTGCCTCTCAATAGTCCGGGGGGAGCCGATCCAGCTCGGCCTTGGTGAAAACCGGACCGTCCTTGCACACGTAGTAGGGTCCGACGTTGCAGCGCCCGCAAATCCCAATCCCGCATTTCATCCGGTTTTCAAGGCTGAGAAAGATTCGGTCCGCGGTCCAGCCCAGCGAATCGAACACCGGCTGGGTGAAGCGGATCATGACCGGAGGGCCGCAGACCAGAGCAATGGAGTTGTCCGGACTCGGGGCCACCTGACCGACCACGTTCGGGACGAACCCGACCAGACCGTCCCATCCCTCCGCCTCGCGATCCACGGTGACGTGACAATGGACATCGTCCCCGAAACGTGCCCATCGATCGAGTTCCCGACGATAGAGAAGCATGCCGGGAGTCCTGGCCCCATAGATGAAATCGATCCGACCGTAGTCCTTCCGGTGTTCCGGCGAGAGAAGCCAGTTCATAGTCGCCCGCAAGGTGGTGACCGCGAATCCCCCGGCCACGATGACCACGTTGCGCCCCCGATTTTCCTCCAATGGATAGGGCCTGCCCAAGGGGCCCCGGACCCCCATCACGTCACCGGCCTGCATATTGTGCAGGGCCGTGGTTACCCTTCCAGTCCTGTTAACCGTGAACAAAAGATTCCGCCCCTCTGTGGGGCTGGACGCAATGCCAATGGGAATCTCCCCGTGACCGGCCAGGCTCAGTTCGGCGAACTGACCGGGCATGTAGTTGAATTCCGGGGCGTCGTCCGGGTCGAGACGCTCGAGCCAATAGGAACGTAGCTGTCTGTCCTCGGTTTCCACGGCGACGTCGACGATCCGCGCCGGGGTAGGCACGTACGGGTTACTCACGAACGCCCTCCGCCTCATTCATCCGGGCCACAATCTCCCGGACGTCGATGTTTACCGGACAGAGCCGTGTGCACCGCCCGCAGCCCACGCAGCCCATCATACCATTTCTGCGCATGGGGATATACTTGAACTTGTGCATGAATCGCTGTCGGAACCGATCGGTCTTGGTTGCCCGGGGATTGTGACCCGAGGCGTGCTGGGTGAAAAGCCTGCTCATGCAGGTGTCCCAGTTTCTGACCCTTTGCCCCGAGGCTCCAGACACCTCGTCCTGGATGTCAAAACAGTGACAAGTGGGACAAAAAAAGGTGCACGCTCCGCAGTTCAGACAGGTGAAGGCCGCCTCTTCCCAAAATTTCCGGTGAAACAGATCGAGAACTTCGGCCTCGGCAATATGGTCCGTATAAACGGCCACGGCCGCTGCCGCCTCGGCCTGCCTGCGGCGCCGACCGGCCCGCACCGAATCTCCCCGCTTGGGTGAGGGAAGGCCTTTGACCAATGTCTCGCCTGCCTCGGACAAAACCCTGACCACATAGCCCTCGCCCACATCCACAAACAGGAGATCAAACCCTTCCTCGTGGTGAGGCCCACACTGCATGGCCATGCAGAAACTGGACGGGCAGGGCTCGTTGCAGGCTAGGCCGACCAGAATCGAATTCTGCCGCTTGGCCTGCCAGTAGACATCCGGGCAGGCGGGATCCTGAAGAAAGATGGCATCCAAAAGAACCAGGGACCGAGCCTCGCAGGGCCTGACGTTCAGAATGACCAGCCGTTCGGAATCGAAAGGCACGGGCCGCATGACCATGCCCTCGGGAGATCTCGGTTCATTCAGAAACCTCATCATACACTCGGTCTGGGGAAAAAACAGCGACTTGAGTGGCGTGACCGTGTTGACGAATTCTCGGATCATGTGTCCGAAATGCTGCACCGGCCCCCAGTCAGGTCCTGCGCTGGTCTCCACCGGGGCCAGAACCGGCATTCGTTCCAGAACCCCCTGGGCCCATTCTTCCAGGCGATCTTTGGTCACGTATCTGTTTTTCCTCGCCACCGACACCTCACGTATTGAAGATCAGGAAATCTTGAGAATCTTCGGACTTGAAGGACATCAGCGGCTGACGGTCCACAGGGTCCAGCCCGGGCTCATGGCCGTAGAGAAATCGGACGTCCTTTTCCAGCTTAGCGGTCAGTCTCCGCACCTTCACTCCCACCGGACAGGCCGACTCACATGCACCGCAATCCGTGCAACGTCCGGCACAATGCAGTGCCCGCAAAAGATGAAACGTCTGGACATCGGCCTCGTCCTGTCCCTTGCCGCACCATTGGGGCCTGCTTTCGTCGACGAAGCATACCGGACAATAGCACAGGGGGCAGGCGTCCCGGCAGGCATAGCACCGGACGCAAGACGCAAAGGTCGAGACAAAGGATCGCCATCGGTCGGAGGCCTCCAAGGATTCCCAAGGCGCGGCGACCATGTCCAGATTCCCGCCACCGGTCTCGTCCACCGGGGAAGCGGCCAGAAAGTCGTGAATCACCGGATTGCGATGCATGCAGGTCATGCAATTGTCGCGGCGCATGTGGGCTCGAACAAGGCGCTCCTCGAAATCCATCCCCCGAACCGTGATCTCCCCTTCCCCGTCGTCGACGACCTCAAGGATTGTCCGGCCTCCGACCTTGGCCTGGATTTTCCGTCGATCCAGCATTCCCAGGCATGGAACCCCCAGAAACACCACCCTGTCCCGCTCGATCTGCCTCTCCTGAATCAGCCCGACGATGTTGCGACTCACGCAACCCTGGGCGACGATGCCGATCCGGCCTTTGAAACCCGACAGATACGTGGCCGGGTTGCCGACACAGAACCCGGACCAGATCAGTTCGCCGACCTGGGACGAATCCCGGATCAAAATGGGCCTGTCCCGCATGGGCACCGTGCCCCGGGCGTGACCGAGCACGGCATCGACCCGTCCCTCGTCCAGAATTGCGGCAGCGAATTCTCGAATGGCCAGGGTTCTCTCCGTCAGCATGGCCCGGCCCCTTCTTCGATCTTTTTGACCAGCCTCGTGTTCGGCCCCAGCCCTCTGACGGTCTCCACCACCTCCGTGGCCGTCCGTCGAAAGGCCTCGGCCTCGGCCGAAGAGATCCAGGAGAAAAGAACTCTTCCCGGCTCCAGTCCCACATACTCCAGAAGATTCTTCAGCAGGGCGAAACGACGCCTGGCATGGAGGTTGCCTGAGATGTAGTGGCAGTCTCCAGGATGGCAGCCCGAAATCCAGACCCCGTCGGCTCCCCGGCGAAAGGCCTGAAGAACGTAGCGGGCATCGAGTCCTCCCGTGCAAGGAAGTCGGACGACCCGAAAATTAGGTGGATACTGCATTCGGCCTACACCGGCCAGATCGGCCGCGCCGTAGGTGCACCAGTTACAAAAAAAAGCGACGATCCTCGGCTCGAACTGCTCCACCAAGTTCTCCATGACCAAAGGTTTCGGATCGATCCTCGATACCTTTCTATACATCCCAACTCAAAAAAAATGCCCGGCTCGCGAAACTTGCGCTGCGCCCCTGACCGTTTCTACTGAAACAACCGGGTTATGATTTCCTTGTATTTTCGCTCAATGACATGACGCTTTTTCTTCAAGGTGTTGGTCAATTCCTCGCCAAGTTGGAACTCCCGGTCAAGAAAAGAAATCCGATGCAGTTTCTCGTAAGGCTTGAATCCTTTCCTGGTATCGAGCAATTTGTTCATCTCCTTGCGAATGCCTTCGAGTATGCTCGAATCGCTCAAAAAATCTTCTGTTTCCTGAGAGATGCGTTGGTATTTGCGCCTCAAGTACTCGCGCAGTTCCTCCATGTTCGGCACGATGAGGGCCCCCAGCCCCTTCTGGTCTTGGCCGACCAGCACGGCATCGTTCACAAAAGGAAACATGGAGATGGTCGCCTCGATCCGACTGGGATCCACATTTTCTCCGCTGGTCAGGACGATGATCTCCTTGGATCGTCCGGTGATCACCAATTCTCCTGTGACGGTCAGCATCCCGAGATCTCCGGTCCGGAAAAACCCGTCGGCCGTAAAGGCCTTTCGATTCTCCTCATCGGCCATGTAATACCCGCCGAAGACCTGCCCCCCCCGGACCTGGATCTCGCCCTCATGCCCTGGGGGAAGAGGCTGATCTCCATCGTCTGCGATCCTCAGTTCCGTTTCCGGCACCGGAGGCCCGAGGGTTCCGAAAACAGGACAATTCCAACCTCTGCCGGCGATGCCCGGCGAACATTCGGTCATGCCATAGGCATTGACGATTCTGATGCCCAGGGCATCGATCCATTCGTCGAGATAGGCCGGCAGACTTCCCCCTCCGCTGATGGCCATTCTCAGACGGCCTCCGAATCGCTCCTGAACAGCAGACAATTTTTTCCGAGCAAGGCAGTACGGCAGGGCCAATGCCGCCATGGCCCAAAAAGCTCTGGCCCTGTCGATCGCCACCCTGAACCGCCCCGGCCTCACAAATACCGGCAGTTCATTGCGGACTATACGCCGATTTCTGCGGTAGGCCTTGGAGGTCCAGACCAAGGCAGCAAAAATCCGCTCGGGCCAAACCCCCTTCTTCCGCACGGCCGCCTGGATTCGGTTGTACAGGGACTCCCAGAGCCTGGGGACACTGGCCACCAGGGTCGGCTTGTACTCGGCCAAATCAGCGGCAAAGGTTTTGATCGAGGAGTAGACGATTTCGCTCCCCCGAGCGACCGAAAGGTACTCGGCGGTCCGCTCGAAAATGTGCCAAGTCGGGAGGACCGAGAGCCATCGGTCCTTTTCGGTCAGCCCGATCAGCCCCGGCAGGTTGACGATGTTGTGGTGGATGTTGGCATGGGTCAGAACAACCCCCTTGGGGACCCCGGTGGTTCCCGAGGTGTAGATGATGGTCATCGGATCCTCGGGCAGAATGTTTCGGGCCGCATCAAGAAATTCGTCTCGATCCTGGGCGGTGAAGGTGCGCTCTCCAAGAATATCGGCATAGGAAAAAACGCGGTCGAACCAGCTCCCCCGACCTTCACCGGCGATGACTAATGTGGTCATCACGCCTTTGATGCCTTTGATCGTCTCTTCGTGACAGCCTAAAAGCTCCGCTGTTTCGAAGATCAGATGTGAACATCCGGAGTGCTCGAGAATGAACCGCAACTCCTGAGATGGTGCATCGCTGCCTCTGGGCACGCTGATGGCCCCCAGGGACTGAAGGGCCATGTCGGTCACGATCCATGCGTAACGGTTGTCCGAAAGGAGAAGAACCCGCTCCCCCTTCTGAATTTTCTTCTTGGCGAAAGCTCTGGACAGGAGCAGGACGTCCTCAAGGAACTTTTCGTAGGTCACCTCAAACTCCTGCTCTCCGGCCCTGTACCGGAAAGCCGGGCGATCCTTGAAACGTTGGCACGCCTCAACAAAGACCCCGATGACCGTTTTCCTCTCGAACTCCATCCCATCCCCCGGTTTGCCCGACCTGTTGATCAAGCCTCGAACCTCAGACACCATCTCTGCGCCTCTACAGGGACTCGGCCTTCCGGGCAAGCGGAACATGCCTCAATGCGATGGCCTTGCCCTGGAAGTGTTTTTCGGGCATTCTCATCAGCACAGGACAGTCCCACTTCTAAACGGCATTTGGAGTCACGATCATGGCCGCCTACCTCGTGTGGTTTATCATCGGCTTGGTGTTCATCGTTCTGGAAATCACCATGCCCAATTTCGTATTCATCTTCTTCGGAGTCGGAGCCTGGGCAGCTTCGGCCGTCGCCTTTTCGGACACCCTCGGCCTCGAGTTTCAGATCGTGACATTCATCCTGGCTTCAGTCCTTGGGCTCGTTTCTCTCCGACGCCTGGGTCTGAAGGCCTTCACCGGCCGAGCGAAGGACACGGAGGATGACGGACTGGATGCCAGTCCCGTGGGGAGCAAATGCCTGGTCACCAAGCCGATCGCCCCGGACATGCCCGGATCCGTCAAATTCAGGGGTTCCTTCTGGCGAGCCGTGGCCCAAGAGTCCATCGAAGCCGGAGCCATGGTCGTGGTTGAAAAAATAGAATCCAACCAAGAAGGGACCGTCTACCACGTCCGGCCCGTGACTAGAGGCTGAACCCCCGATTCTTAACCAAATATCACAGGAGATACCCATGCTTGCTCAGTTGTTCGCCAGCGACTCCCTCGTCGTGGTCCTTCTTTTGGCCGGTCTGGTCATTTTCGTTCTCTACCGGTACACTGTCGTTGTCCCCCAACGTTCCGAATTCATTGTCGAACGTCTCGGAAAATATCGAACCACATTGGGGGCCGGTTTTCATATCCTTTTTCCCTTTCTCGATCGAGTAAGCTATAAACGCTCCCTGAAAGAGGAGGTCCTGGACGTGGTTTCCCAGACATGCATCACCAGGGACAACGTCACGGTTGAAGTCGATGGTGTCATTTATTTGCAAATAGTCGACAGCAAACTCTCCGCCTATGGCATCGAGGACTACAAGCTGGCCGCAAACCAACTGGCCCAGACATCCCTTCGTTCGGCCATCGGCAAGATCGACCTGGACAAAACATTCGAGGAACGGGAAAGCATCAACATGGCCGTTGTCGATGCCGTGGACGAAGCCGCCCAGACCTGGGGGGTCAAGGTGCTCCGCTACGAAATCAAGGATATCACCCCGCCCCAAAGCGTCATGGACGCCATGGAACAACAGATGAAGGCCGAGCGGGAAAAACGGGCCGAGATCGCCCGCTCAGAAGGTGACAAGCAGGCCCGCATCAACCGGGCCGAAGGCCTTCGCCAGGAGGCCATTGCCATATCCGAAGGCGAAAAGCAGAAACGAATCAACGAGGCCGAGGGAAGGGCCCGCGAAATCGAACTCGTGGCCCAGGCCACGGCGCGGAGCATCGCACTGGTTGCTCAGGCCATGACCAGGGACAACGGCATGGGCGCGGCCAATCTCCGCGTCGCCGAACAATATCTGAATGAATTCGGAAAACTGGCTAAAGAAGGAAACTCCCTGATCATCCCCTCGAATCTGTCGGATGTGGCCTCCATGGTCGCTTCGGTCACCCGGGTCATCGGACACGAGGGGTCCGTGTCAGGTTCGGGCCAGAATATGGATTTTTCCCTGGCCGAAGAACGCTGAGCACTGCCGGGGCCTCTCAAAAATCTGACATCTCGGGGCCGGTGAAAACCGGCCCTTTTCCGTTTGCAACCCGAAAGAGCGAGTGTGACGTGTGGTGAATGCCAAGAATGACCCGATTTCAGATCTTGAAATGAAGCTCGGCTATAAATTCGGCGACCAGTCCCTGGTGCTCCAGGCCTTGACCCACAGCTCGTATGCCAACGAGCAAGGCATGGAAAGCAACGAACGGATGGAATTCCTAGGAGACGCGGTCCTGGAGTTGGCCGTTTCGGTGAAGATATATGACCTCTTCTCGGATATGCGGGAGGGGGACATGACCAGACTCAGGGCATCCCTGGTCAATGAAAAGGCCTTGGCCGAACGGGCCAGATCCATGAATCTCGGACGACACGTCCTGCTCGGGAAGGGCGAGGAATTACAGGGGGGGAAGGACAGAGACTCCATCTTGAGCGACGCCCTGGAGGCTCTGCTCGGGGGGATATACCTCGACGCCGGATTCGACCGGGCCATGGATTGCATCGACCGGATTCTAGGCCCGATCTGGCCGACATCCCCAGATCTGGATCGTCCCAAAGACGACAAGTCCCGATTACAGGAACTTACCCAGTCCCTGCACAAGGCAAAGCCGACGTATATCCTCAAGGAAACCATGGGGCCGGACCATTGTGCGAGCTATCTGGTCGAGGTCCGTCTGCCGGATGGATCCTTTGCCGAGGCTCGGTCCTCGACGGTTCGCAAAGCCGAGCAACTGGCAGCCCGCAAGGCAATTCACAAGCTGCTGAACCAAGGCGATCAAAGGCCTTGACCTTGCCCGCCATGGGGGCCAATCCCCCATGGCGGACCATGTCTTAGCCACAGCCACTCACGGAATGACTGTCACCTCTATCAACTACCCGCCCTGAATGAGCTGCATGGCCATCCTGGGCAGCGAGTTGGCCTGTGAAAGCATGGCCACGGCGGCCTGGGTCAGAATCTGATTCCGGACGAACTCGGTCATTTCTGCAGCGACATCCACGTCGGAGATCCGGGATTCAGCGGCCTGGAGATTCTCGGCCTGGATGCTCAGATTGGTGATGGTGTTGGCCAACCTGTTCTGCATGGCACCGAGATTGGCGCGGATATTGTCCTTAGAAGTGATGGCTGCGTTTAGGGCATCCAGCGCGTTCTGGGCCAGGGCCTGTGTGGAGATGGAACGACCGGCGTTTTCAGCGAGGGTAGTACCTCCTCGGGCGCCAAAACCGACTCCCAACGCCGAAGCCGTGGCCGCGCCGATTCGGATGTAATAGTAGTCTTCAGCGCTGTCGTTGCCTGCTCCGAAATGGATCTTCAAATCACCACTCGACTGCAATCCCGTACCTTCATGCGCGCCCGATAATGTTCCGTCCAAGAGCTTGATGCCGTTGAAATCAGTAGCCATGGCGATTCGGGTGATTTCCGAGGCCATGGCTTGGTACTCGGAGTCGATGATCAGTCGCTGGGCCGACGTGTAGGTGCCCGTGGCCGCCTGGGTCGCCAGCTCCTTCATCCGGATGAGTTTCTCATCAATGACCCCCAAGGCCCCGTCGGCCGTCTGGATCATCGAGATGGCATCGTTGGCGTTTCTGATGCCCTGGTTCATTGAAGCGATGTCCGCCCGCATGAGCTCGCGGATCGCCAATCCGGCGGCATCGTCGGCCGCCGTGCCGATCCGGAGCCCCGAAGACAGTCGCCTGGTTGACACACCCAGACTGTTGTACGCATTGGACAGATTCCGGGTGGCATTCATTGCCATGAGATTATGGTTGATGACTAAAGACATGGTGAAACCTCCTTAGGCTTTTTCAGAATTATGCAATCAAGGGGCCAAAAAATTATATATATTTAAAACAGTATATTAAGTATATTTTTGGCCATTTTTTCCCTTTCATGTCATCCTTCCGGCCTTAAAAATCCTCCCATCCGTCATTTTTTTCCCACCCCTAAAGTTTCAAGTGCTTTCGGCCGATTATTGTTATGACCATCAAGGAGGTAAGAAGCATGATCATCCAACCACTCCTGCAGCAAAACGACGGGGGAGCGGAACGACTGGCAGCCGAAGCACGGCACCGTGTTGAGGAATCCATCGGTCGTGACCAGGAAATGGCTCAACGCGAGCAAAAAAACACCGTCCAGAATTTCCAGCAACGCGAAGACGACGAGCTTCTCGATCGGGACACAGCCCGAACCTTGGCCTCGGCCATGGAAAGCTACGCCTCGGCCATGGGCTCCCAGCTCAAGTTCAATCTCGACGACAAGCGAAATGTTCTCCAGGTCGAGGTGATCGATCCGGCCACCGACAAGGTCATCCGAAAAATTCCTCCGGACGAACTTGTCGATCTGGCTTCTTCTCTGGAAAAAGCCACTGGGATCATGATGAATCGAATGTTTTGAGTCGGACCATGTCTTGGCCTCCCAAACACCGATAGCCCGCTGAAATCCCAGCGGGCTATCGGTGTTGGTTGTCGACTTGGAGCCGTTCTTATCTCTTGAGTTGTATGAGAATGGACAGCATCTGGTCCGTGGTGGTAATGGTTTTGCTGTTGGCCTCGAACCCCTTCTGTGTCGTGATCATGTTCACGAACTCCGTGGCCAGATCGACGTTGGACTGCTCAAGGGAGTTGGAAGCGATGCTCCCCTTGCCGGCCGTTCCAGCCAAACCAGTCAACGGCGGTCCGGAAGACCGGGTTTCCGAGAACAGGTTGTTTCCTTCCCGGTACAATGCGTACTGATTGTTGAAATCTGCCAGGGTCAAGGCGTAGAGTTCCAAGACTTGACCGTTGGAATACCTACCAACGAGCACCCCGTCCCGGTCCACGGAAACGCTCTGCAAAAATCCCGCACCATACCCGTCCTGAGACTGGTACAGGGTGGTTGATCCCGTACTATACGTTGTGCTCGACAGGGCGCTGATTTCCGGATCTCTTACGGTCATCAAATTGTCCGGGTCAGTTCCATATGTCGCAGGATCACCGCCTGTGGCACCCGAGTTGCTCGTCCATCCAGGGCCAATGGGATTAACGGGATCTTCTTCTAAGTTCTTGTTGCGCAATCCAAAATTGATTTCAATATTCTTGGGATCTGCAGGAGGATTTGCGGTGGCGCCTCCCGGGTAGGAAGTCGAGCTGGCATTTGCGGCTCCAGTGAAGTTGGCCGTGCAGATGGGGTAACCGTTCTGGGAAAAATTGGCAGGAGTCCACTCAGCCAAATCACTTGGGTCGGCGGGAAAAGTATACGGACCGCCATCCGGACCGTCCGCATTAATCGTGAAACCGGTCATGCCCTCGATCTCGCCGGCCGTGTTGAAGGTCAGGGTCCCGATCATCAACACACCGCGCATCCTCTCGTTATCTCCCCCTGCGTCTATAACGAATTCCCGATGATCTTCGTTAGGCGGAACCGTGACCATGTACTCCACATACTTCTTGCCTCCGGCCGCATCGATAACGTCCTCGTGGTTGACCGGATCGAAATACACGGTAAGATTGTGCGAAGTTCCGTTCTCGTCATATACCTTGATCGTGCTTTGGTAGGCATATTGAGCGTCGCCTAATGGCGGGTCCACAGTAGCGTCCCAATTGCTATACAAGGCGAAGAACGGGTCCGTTTCGCTGGTCGACTTGTCTTCCGCCCTGGAATCGACGTTCACAATCATGCTGACGTTCGTGGTCGCCTGAGGCGGAGACTGAAAATTTTCCAATCGGATGTCGGTTGGTACACCGATGGTCTTGACCCCGACCGTGGCCGAACTGGTCGACGCCGTCGTGGCCGCAGCGGAGATGTTTTCCCGCTGCACTTCCCAGCCCTGAAGCACGTAGCCATTGGGATCGACCAGATAGCCATCCTTGTCGAACCGAAAATTCCCGGCCCGAGTGTAATAATTCGTCTCATACCCCTTGGGGGAGACCATGAAGAATCCCTTGCCACCGATGGCCAAATCCGTGGCCTCGGTGGTGGTTTCCAGGGAGCCCTGGGCGAAATCGGCCATGACCGTGCCGACCATGACGCCCCGCCCTACCTGTCCGCCCCCTGCCGCCGTGGTGATGGACTGACTCAAGGCGTCCATGAAATGCATCCTAGAACCCTTGAAGCCTAGGGTGCTGACGTTGGCGATGTTGTTACCGATGACCGACATGGCCTCGCCATGGGCCTTGAGTCCGGTGGTGCCCGAGTAAAGAGCTGCTGACAAACCCATAACGTACCCCCTTATACTTCGGATTCTTGGGCCTGCTGGCCCGAATCCACCACTTGAGTAACCTGCATGAAGTCGAGATACCGCCCGTCCTGCAATCGAAGATAGATCTGACCGCCCACATTCTCCACTCCGGCCACCACCCCGGCGACCTCGGAATTGACCAGGACGGGCTGCCCGTTGACTCCTTCAGCCGCGATATAAACGTAGTACACACCGTCCGGGGCTGAGCCACCCATGTAGTTGCTGCCGTCCCAGGTGAACTCGTAGGATCCTGGCTGCTTGGACATGGCGTTGGCCGAATAGATGATGTTTCCGTCAGCGTCGTAAACGTTGATGTACATCTTGGCCGCCACGTCGTCGAAGGAGTAATAGATCGGGCCAGCCTTGCCGTCGACCTTGCTGACCTGATTACCTTCGGCGGTCACGGTCTTGCCGATGAAGCTCACCGCTCCGAGCATTTCCTGCCTGCTTGAATTTTCCTGAAGGCCGTCGATGCCCTTGGCGATCTGGGTCAACTGTTCGAGGCTGGAAAACTGGGCCAGTTGGGCCGTGAATTCCTTGTCGTCCATGGGATTCAGGGGATCCTGGTGCCGAAGCTGGGTGACCAGAAGCTGGAGAAAGGCCTCCTTGCCCAGTTCTGACCGGTCTCCGGTCTTCTTCTGGTCAAGGGCCTGTTCCTGCTCGTAAGTCCCGATGACGTTCGTGATCATAATTTCATAACCTCACGCAAAGATGTCCAACCCATCGGAGGAAAAACTTTCCGCCATGCCTGGACTTTGCATCTCCCGGACCACATCCTGGCCGCCTCTCTGAAAGAGTCCCTGCCAACGCATCTTCCGGGCCTGCCTGGCCACCTCCTCCTGCAGTTCATTGTGGCCCTGGGCGCCCGTCCATTCTCCGGCAGAATCGTGATGATTGGCCTCGGATTGAACGTCCAGCCGCGAAACCCTGAGCCCCTGTTGCTCCAGATTCTGACGCAGGGCCTGCATCTGATCGCTCAAGGCCGTGGCCGTATCGGTGTTCGAGGTGTGCATGACCGCCTGAATCTCCTTGCCCTTGACCTGAAGAACCACCCGAATGGTTCCCAGGTCCTCGGGCTGCAATCGAAGCACGAGCTGTCTCTTGCCCTGGCCCAGATCCCTGAAGACACCCTTCTCCAATTGAGCCAGAATCTCGTTCGAACTCGGCTTGGAAGCTGACTGAGCCATGGATCTGGTCTTCTGCCCGGCCTCTGTTCCGGCATCAGCCTTGACGTCCGCCATGGTCTGCGTGATTTGACCGCTCAGCTCTCCAGTCTTGGCAGCCGCTCGGAAAAAACTGCCTGCGGCCCTGTCGTTCGAAGCCGCCTCGCCGTGACTGTCCTTGGCCTTGGCGTCCTGTCGAAACCCGAACTGATCGGCACCCGGACGTTGTCCTTCAGAAAATTTTCCTGCGGCCGTCACCCGATTCGACAGACCTTCCCGCAACTCGGTGTCGGCCTTGACGGCACTGCTGAAACGTGTGGTATCTTTGCCAATGGCCTCAGTACCAACTGTTTCGACATTGCGCTCTCCACCTGCCACGGCATCGTTCCTGGCCGAATTTGTGCGGGTATTCCGAATTTGATCTGCGGCAGTTCCATCCTTAAGTGTCCGTGTTCGGATGGTGTCCACAAAGTGAGCGTCCTCTTTTCCTTCTTCCGAATTCATGCCCTCGCCTTTGAAGCCGCCTTGCCTTCTCTCTTGCCCATTGAAAAGTTGGTTTTTCAAGGAAGACCGATCCATTTGAATCTCGATGGCCTTGTCGGCATCTGCCGACTCCTGACGATTCATGCTCATTGATCCGACTTCCGCCGAGGCCCCTTTGCTCATTCCTTTCAAATCTTTGCCCACAACTTGCCGGAATTTAGATCGGGCACCGTCGTTTCGGCTATCCCCAAGCAATCTTTGATTGTCCCTGTTTCCGACACGACTCTCATCAATTTGGACATGCTCACCTTGACGTGCCAACAGAGACAAAGCCTTCTTGGCCTCTGGACCAACTTGGCCCACCGAGGTCAAATCGACTCTCGTTTCTTTCGAAAGAGAAACCCAGCCGAGGACCAGACTCGCTTGCTTTTGAGCAGACAACGCCCCGAAGCCTTCCTGTCGCCAGGGAGGAACCGATTCGGAACCGGCCTTGGCTTGTCCCGATGTCTGTATGGCCCGCTTCATTCGCTCAACGAGTCCGTGGACCTCAGTATTTCCTCCTGCCAAGCCCTTCAAAAAAGACATGAGGGCCTGCCACTCCTCCAGCCGGATACTCGTTGTTTCTTTGTCACGATCCTCCGGCAAGAGGGGCTCAGCACGCCCATCGGCGATCTGTTCGAAAGTATCTCTCGAATCGAACTCATTTCTTTCCTGCCCAGCCGCGTCCTCGAGAGAAGTTCGCTCCGCTTCTCCCGACAAGCCTTCGGCAACATGCCCGACATCACCCTCGGACAGCGGATCATTCTGGCCCTGATCGTCGTCGGGATAGCCGCCGGAGTATTGAGGACTCTCGTCGGCCCGGGCTTCCACCCCGCCGCTCGCGGCATCAGGCCCATACCCGTCGTCACGAGATCGGCCGTGATTGTCTGAGTCGTCCCCGACTGTTTCACGGCCCCGGGCCGCTTCGGTCGTATCCGTCGACCAATCCGAAGATAACTGTTCATGCGCGTCCGGTTCATGCTGCGCCGAGGTTGGGGAATACTCGATCACCATTTCTTGCGGAGTTCCTTCCCACCATGAACAATCGGAAACTTTGCCGGCATCCGAATAATCGGTCCATGGTTCGGAAACCGACCGACTGTCGCTCGGCTGAGAGATAAGGTCGAACGACTCCTTGCCGGTCTCGAACAGGGGTTGCCCACCTTGGCTATCGAACAGAAACCGGCCAAAAAACGACTCGAAAAGCTCATTGGCGCTTTCCGGAAGGGATGAAGACGTTCCCGGGCTGACATTGGAGTTTGACTCGGTGCCGGACGAAAAAAGGGGAAAAAACTGCATACCGGACCTCCTTTGTCCGGTAGCGATACAAAACCCGTACCCTTCAAAAGAAGGCCCTGGGCTCAGAGGTCAAAGGGAAGTGCGTCGATCAGGAAAAGGCAGGTCTTCAGGGCTTCCCGACCATGGTCTCCGTTATCGAGCACATGCTGGACATAGCTGGTCAAAGGCCGGATTCCGGGGGGGAACGAACGCCAGAAAGAAAGGGGGCCAAAAGATAATGATGATTTAGCCTGACGACCAAGGACCAAGGCGAGACGGACTCGGGACCGGGCCAGGGCCAGGGCCAAATCGGGAAATGTTTGCCGCAGGAGGAGCCATTTGGCCTTCGCTTCCTGGCCAGAGCCGGGTCCGAAAACCGACCAGAAAAATGCCTTCCAGAAAGTACTCACGCACTCCCTGGCCTCCGGTCGAGCCTTTCTCCCGACCGAAGCCAAATCGTAGAGCCCGTCCGCATCCCGTCGCACAGACCAGACCCGGAGGGTCGAAACCTCCATTCTGACGATTTCCTTTCTGAGAACGCGGCTGGCCAAGGACGATATCTTGGTTGCCGTGACCGCGTCGGCGCAAAAAACCCTATTTTGCCGACACGACCAGCACCCTGTACAACTCGATCCGGACCTGACGATCCAGCTTCCGGGCCGAAATGGTCCGGTGTCCCAGGGATACACTGGCCCTATAGACAAATTCAGAACCGGGAGGCCGGCCCATGAGGCCAGATGCATGGGACCAGTATCCGGGGCGATCAACAGGTTGAGGCTCGCGAAGACACGCATCAGTCCGGCCAAATCGGTCTGGCCGCAAAGGTTCATGACCTTGGCAGGCAGGGCACGACTGATGGCCCGCCCTACCGAACTCTCGACCTTTCCACCAAGCAGAACCGGGGCGTGCCCCTGGCTCAGAAGCCGCTGGGCGAGGGAAATCCAGAAATCCACCCCTGGAGTTTTGGCCGCAGTGCTCGCGCCTGGGAAAAGGCCGATTCTGGCCGGGATTCCGGTCCTGCACACTGGCGTCGGCCAGACGTGACCCCGAACCAGATCCGGCACAAGATCCAATCCGTACAGCTCAGACCAGTGGAATCTGTTGTGGCGGCTGTTGTCCGTCAGGCTGGATCGGTACAGGTTCCAGTCGCCCCTGATGTACAGTCGTCCGTCCGGCGTCCGAAAAGGGCCGAAGAGCGCCTCAGCGCGAACTCCTCCAGCTAGGGCCGCTGCTTCCTCTCTGGAGGAAAGATTCAGACAAAACAGGAAGGTCTGGGTCTTCAGGGCCGGATCGGACGGCAAAACATGACGGACCTTCGGCCCGATGCCCTGGAGGGCCATGGAAACAGGGGGCTGGGCCGCCACCCAGACCGGATGCCCGGGCCAGGCCCGAGCCAGCCAGTCGAACAGGGGGAAGGCCATGACCATATCGCCCATCCGATGCATCTGTATGACGAGGATCGGCTTGGCCACGAAACCTCAAGCGTAGACCTCGGCCATGATCTTGGCGATCCTGGCCAGGCGGTGATCGTAGGTGTGTTCGGCCAGAACCCGAGTCCTGGCCGCGGCCGCCATGGTTCGGCGTTGCTCCGGCCTTGCCAGATAATGACGGACCAAATCCGGAATCTCGTCCGGATGACTGAAACAGACCACCTCCCGGCCGGGCTCGAACAGGGTCTCTATCTGCTCTCTGGCGTCCGTCAGCAAAAAGCTCTCGCAGGCCGGAACATCGAAGACCCTCTGGTTGACGGCCCCTTTCATCTGCATGCTGGTGCAGTTAAAGTTGACGGCCACGGTTGGATACAGTCCTGGAAGATCCCGATAGTAGTTCATCTCCGCCTGCCATCGCCAGGAATGGTCCCCGGGCAGAAGTTTCCTCCACCCCCGGTCGCCGACAATCAGCGGCCTGAACTCCAAAAGTCGCTGCACGCACGCGAGGCGGTACGCGAGAGTGGCCTGCCAGGTCAGCATGGTCTCGAAGGCCAGTTGCCGCTCCAGTGTTCCGAGTTTTTGAAAATGGGCATAGAGTTCGGGATGGTTCTCTTCAAGAAAGACCCGGACCGACCGGTTCGAACTGGCCGCATATTCATCGGCCGTCTGTCGGTAGATCCGCAAAAGCTCACGTGGAAAACGTCCGGCTTTGAGCCTGGCTCCGACCTTGTAGACCATGGAATTTCCGACAAAGGCCGCGTCCCATCCCACCCCGGTTCGGACTGGAACAAAACGGGTCACATCGGTTCCCAGGGGGAGATACTCGACCGAAGAGAAACCCAGGCTCCGCAATCCCTCGACATTGTCCCGGTCCCAGGTAAATACGGCCACCCACTTCGAGACCAATCCCTGATAGAGCGACAAAATCAGTTCCGGATTGTCCACGAACCACGAAGCCAGGGGCAATTCCATCCGGGACAGAAGATCGGTCAGCACCCCTTCGCGGTCCACGCCGAGATGGTTGACGGTCAGGACGAAATCCGGACGGAACTCAAGGACGGCCTGAAGAAGCCCCTCTATGAAAGCCGTGCATCCTTGCTCCTGGCTTTCCATCTGCAAAAGCCGGCAGGTGAATCCGCACCTCCGACAGGCCGATTCAAGTTCCCCGATGAGGAAATAGGAACTGGTCAGAAGCAGAATCCGTGGCAAGGCCGGGTTGGTGAACTTTTTGTATCTGAGCCTGTCCCAAATGTTGAACCGCGCGCTGGCCTTGAGATGTTCGAGGATTGGGCGATAGTACTCCGGGTCGAGACGCAGATAGGCGGGCAGAATCACCGGGACCAACGGCAGGCCTCCGTTTCGAGTCTGCCATTGAGTCAGACGGTTCAGGGCTTCACGAACATCCCCGTCCGAGACCCAGAACAGGTTCGAATGCCTGGAGACGAGAGTGTCCAAACCGGTCAACCTGAGAACATCGAATTCCTTGTCCACCAGGGCCACAGGACCGGCCCAGCCTTCCAGAAAAAATTTCAGGCCATGGCCAAGGCCGCTTCCCAACACCACCGGCAAGCAGGGTTCTTTCCCCATCAGGGCTTCGAAGACGCGACGTTCGGACACTGGCCCGCCTCGACCGCACAGAGATACCTCCAGCCCGGCTTTGACGACAACCACGTCCAGTAGTTCCTCCCCGTCCAGAACAGGACGGGCTTTCGCCCGGGAGAGGAAACCGTTTCCTTGGGTCACCATTTCTCGAACTGGGGCTGATGGTAGTAGAACTCCACCCGGCGGTTCATATCCCGGTTGGTCTCAGAGACGTTCGGCACCAGAGGCCGTGTCCCGGCATAGCCGATGGCCTTGAGCCGCGAGGGGGAAATCCCCCCCTTGTCCACCAGATACCGAACCGCCGCCGCGGCCCGGGACGAGGACAATTCCCAATTAGAGGGGTAGACGCTCGACGCGATGTACTGGTCGTCCGTATGCCCTCTGACCACAAGATCGAAATTGTGCTCCTTGAGAATGCCGATCACCGCATTCAAGACCAGAGATGCATTGGGTTCGAGGACGGCGGATTGGGGAGGAAACATCAGCCCGCTTTCGACCCGCATCAACACGCCTTGGTCGTCAGGAGAAATCTCTATGCCGTTCTTGATTTCCTGGTCGTTGCTGACCAGGGCCTTAATCTGGAGCGTTAGATCCAGGATCGCCTTGCTCTCCCTGTCAAGGGCAACGTCCTGGCGTTCGTAAAGGGAAGGGGAAAAGGCCACGTGACTGGTCGGAGGTCGTTTGACCTGAACACCAAACGCATCCCGGACCGAACCCATCATGTCCTGGAACTTCTGAATGTCCATGTTCGCGAACGACAAAAGGAGAACGAAAAAGGTCAAGAGCAGAGAGACCATGTCGGCGAAGGTGGCCATCCAGGGAGGCAGACCCTCTTCGCACATGCGATCTTCCTGTTTTTTGCAACGCACCTGCCCGGACCTGGCGGTCATTCCGCACCTCCCCGAAGGGTGGGTGATAGGAAGGCCTCCAACTTCTCCTGCAAGATCCTCGGGTTGTCACCGTTCAGGATGGAGACCACCCCCTCGACCGTGATCTCCATGTACAGGGCGTCCAGGGCCGAAAGTTGGCCCAGCTTATTGGCGATGGGCAAAAAGACAATGTTGGCCAGCAAGGCCCCGTACAAAGTCGTCAGCAGGGCCACGGCCATGGCCGGACCGATGGACGCCGGGTCGGAAAGATTCTGAAGCATATTCACCAGGCCGACCAGAGTCCCAATCATGCCGAAGGCCGGCGACATGGTCCCCATGCCCTTGAAGATACCCTGGCCCTGGTGGTGGCGCTGCTTCATGAAGTTGATCTCGGTCTCCATGACCGATCGGACCAGATGTTCCTCGGTGCCGTCAGCGACCATGAGCAGACCTTTCTTCAGAAAGGCGTCCTCCACCGGAGCCTTTTCCAGGGCCACCAGGCCATCTTTTCTGGCCACGTTGGCCAGATCGACGATCTGGCGGATGAGCCTCCGGGCGTCAGGGGCCTTACTCAGAAAGGCCTTGAGCATGACTTTGAAGCCCCCGAAAACAGCGATCATCGGATACATGACAAAAGTCACGCTCACGGTCCCACCGATGACGATCAGAATGGACGGCACATCGACGTACGCCACGAGGCTTCCGTTGAAGAGGATGGCCGTGACGACAAGGCCGAAACAGGCAACAATGCCGACAATAGTTCCTAAATCCATGCGCCTCCCGGTTCGGCGGACGCTCCGATCGTTATCACTTCGAGCCTCATTTCTCCAGAGCCGGGGACAGCATGGCCACCTCGCCGTCCTGGAGCACAAACCTTTTGTCCCTGAGAAAATCATTAACCTTCATCTGCGAGCTTCCGATCTGGACAAACACTCCGGGCCTGATCTCCCCGGGAATCAACAACTTGGCCCTAGGATTGAAACCGGCCTCCAGATCCTCCCAGGTACCGGCGCGTTTTCTCTTCAAGATGTCGAGCTTCCGCTCCAGTTTGGCCCCCTCATCCAGGCATCCCTCCTTGTGGGCCGCTCCTTTTTCGGCCTGCCGGGAGCAGAGATCCAACCTCGCCTCGAGGCGCTCGATCTTAGTGTCCAATCCTTCGACTCGGGCAAGCAGACCAGCGTCGTAACCCAGAACCACCTTGGTCATGGTGTTCATGCCGCCTCCAAGTTGCTCCCCGACGTAGACCGCATGGCTGGAGTGGACTTCGCCGCCCACAAGCCGCTTCCGGACGGTGATAAACCGGCCCGCGTAGAGGTTGCAATGCATACTCGCCCCGTCGACGATTATGGACTCCCCGGCCTTGAGAATCGCATTCTCGGCATACGAGCACCGGATGCTCCTGACCGCGTTTACCATACCCTTCTTGGCCCCCTTGATCCCGCCTTCGATCAGAACCGACCCTCCGGCCTGAAGCGAGGCCGCCTCGACATTGCCCTGGACCCTGATGTCCTGGGCCTGGCATTCAAAACCCGAGGCCACGTCACCGTGGACGATGGCGTCCGAAACAAAATAGACGTTTCCGGTCCTGGAGTTCACCCCCTTGCGCAGGTTCAGGACCCGTTTCACGTGAATTTTTTCGTCCAGATAGAACACATACCCGTTGGCCGTGGAGACGAGCTGGTCGGGGTTGGCCGGGTTGGGCCTGCAATTGTGGCCCGCCGGAAAAATCTTGTCATCGAAAACGAATTTCGGATCCAAACCCGCAGGAAGGGCATCGTCCGGCACCGGGATCCATTCGGCCAGCACCTGACCGATGATGGAGTTCTGCACGTATCCGAGATTGAAATGATCGACCCGTCCATGATCGTCCGTTTTGGGCTTCAGACGCTGATAATCGAAATCCGGGTCGAAATGATGCTTGAGAAAAAAACGCATCGACAGGCTCAGTCGGGAAGGGAGGCCAAGAGATCTTCCTCGTCTTGAACAATGGTCAAAAACGAGGTCAACTTGACCAGATGCAAAGTCTTGGTCACCGATTGAGAGGGTTTGTAAATAAAGAAGCTTTTGCCCCGCTGCTTGATCTGATTGTTCAAGGCCACGAGCAGGCCAATACCAGAGCTGTCCAGAAAACCGACGTCGGTCAACTGAAAGACAAGGGCCTGCCAGGAGGGATCTGCCAGAATTTCCTCCATGCGGGCCTTCAGCCCGGCCGTGGTGTCCAGGACCAGTTCGCCGTCCAGCCTGATCCAAGCCACTCCATCCCTGTATTCGACGGAAAGATCTTCCATGTCCAGCCTACCTCGTCCGTTTGAGCATGAGCAGAGAATTGCGGTCGCCCCGCCGCTGCATTTTCACCTCGTCCATTAGGGCACGGATGATGAACATCCCCCGACCGTGGATCTGTCGGCGACTCGGGGTCGTCACCGCCTCCTTGCGCTCAAAATCTCGCCCCCAATCCTCGATCTCCATAGATACCCCCCATGAAGGACGGAATTCGACCCGCAGCATGACCCGGCCCGGAAGCCCATTGTATCCATGAACGGCGATATTTGCCAATGCTTCGGTCATGGCCAGTTCGCAGTCGAAAAGAATCGATTCGTCTCCAATGTGCTCCCGGAGGAAGGTCAGTACCGTTCTCGTTATTGGCCTGACCATACCGATGGATACGGGCTCGTCAATGGTCATGACCTGGTTCTCGGCGACCGTATTTCTGATCGATGCGGGCTGGGCGCATATCTCCCCGCCGGAAGACGGGTTTCGGGCCTCGATCCACAGAGCGGTCAGATCGTCCCTATAGGTAGCCGGGGAAATCAGAGCGGCCTCCATCTCGATCTTCAGCCCCTCGAGCCGAAACGGCCTTTCCCGGGTCAGGCGCACGGCCAGATCCCAAAATCGCTCGAACCCGAACAGCTCACTCTGGCCCATATCCCATTCATACAGGCCGTCGGTGAACAAAAATAGACCGGCCCCCGGCATGAACTCGCACTCCTGGACCTCGAACTCCAGGGGAAAAAAACCCAGTGGTGGATACTGGGGGTCCAGCCGCTCGTGCCCCCCTCCGGGACGAGCCAGAATGCCGGGACAATGTCCCGCGTTGACAAAAGACAGACGATGGGCATTGAAATCGATCTCCGCTGCGAAAAATGTCACGAAGTCGGCTTCATCGCCCAGGGTCTCGGTCATCTGGGTGTTGATCAAGGCCATGGTCCGAGCCAGGGAGGGAAGATGTTGCCGAGTTCCCTGGACGAGAGCCCTGATCATGGACATGACAAAGGCAGCCCGAACTCCGTGGCCGGACACGTCGGCCATCACCACCCGGACCGTGTCCGGTCCGACCGGGAAAAAATCGTAGTAGTCGCCGCTGGCCTGCCCAGATGGGTGGTACATGGCCTGGATCAAGGCTCCGGGGCAATCCAGATATCCCCGGGGGAGAAGTTTGGCCTGCAGCTCGGCCGCAGCGGCCACGTCCAAAGCAATCCGCTCGTAGGCTTGACGAAGCTGGCGCATGAGCTGGACATGGCGGAGGGCCGAACCGGCCCGAGCCATGAGGACCTCCATGTGAAAGGGCTTGGTCAAAAAATCATTGGCGCCGAGGTTGAGGGCCTCGGCCATGTCCTGGGGCGTGTCATTGGCGGTCAAGACGATGACGTACACGTCCTGGTCGTTGGCCTGCTCCCGGATATAGCGAAGGCATTCCTTGCCGCCCATGCCCGGCATATTCAGATCCAGGAAGATGCAATCGGGCCTCGACGCCAGATAGGCTTCAAGGCCAGGCTCTCCATCCTCGGCCACCTCAACCTGGAAACGTTTCCCCAGGGCTCCGCGCAGCAGTTCGCGGATAACCGGCGAATCGTCGATGACCAGACAGGACATGAGAATATCGTTCATGGTCCCAGCTCTAAGCGCCCGATTTTCAGCGGGCACTCTCAAGTTCTTCACTGTCCAGCACAATCGTCACCGGCCCCCAATTGCAGAGTTCAAGATCCATGTCTGCTCCGAACACGCCCATCCGGACTTTGCCGAAGGAGTGTCCCATCTCCTGAACAAAGGCCTCGTAGGCCAATTTAGCATCAGGACTTGGCAGGGATCCGGAATAGGAGGGCCGACGTCCCTTCCGGCAATCGGCGTACAGCGTGAACTGGGATACCACCAGGACTTCCCCGCCGTGATCGACTAGGGACAGATTCATCACCCCTTTTTCGTCGGGAAAGATTCTCAAATTCAGGATCTTGGAAATCATGCGGGTTCTTCGTCCGCCGGCCTCCAGGGAATCTGGCGAATCTTTGGGGCCGAAAGCCGCCAGGAGCAGGAGTCCGGTTCCGATTTCGGCCACGGTCTCGCATCCGACACAAACATTAGCCCGCCGAACCCGTTGCAAAGCAATTCTCATGCACAATCATCCGGAACCATTGAGGATACTCCGTTCCGACTTCGAAAGGTGGCCGTGGACCCGGCCTTCTCCGACACCGAAACGTATTCCAGGCGGACCGCCAGCCCCTGGACTTTGGAAGCCAAGGCTTCGTAGATAAAACGGGCCAGAGTCTCGGAAGACGGATTGATCTCGGTGAACTCCGGCAATTCGTTGAGGTGGCGATGGTCCAGCAGGGACAATACCTCCCCAAGCATGGCCTTGAGAGTCTTGAAGTCCAGAAGGATGCCTGTCTTGGGGTTCAGCCTCGTCCCGCTGACCGCCACCTCGACCCCGAAGTTGTGGCCATGCAGGGCCTCACATTTCCCTTCGTAGTGTCGAAGCTGATGCGACGCGCTGAACTCGCCAGCAACGGTCAAGGTCCATTCGCCGTTGGTCGTCATTGAGGCCTCCCGCTCAATCGCTCATATTCCCGCCAAAAGGACGGCTCCGGCCCAACGCACCACCGCCCTCCCAGTTGGAGCCGGCAGTGAAAATCATTGTCCCGCACCGAAATCCGGACCGGGCAGGAACCGGGGTGGGCGGCCAGCAAGCCAGCAAGACCGTCGAGGCAGGCGTCCAGGTCCTCTGACGAGAACTCTAAATCCACAGGCTCGGTTCCGGAGCTTATGACATCCGTCAAGGAAACAAAGGACTCGGCCAAAACCTTGGTTCTGGCGGACGTTCCCTCCTCGGCCTGGTCCTGATCCCGCTTCAGGCTTCCCTCGATGACCAGAGGAACGTCCTGCTCGAGCCATTGTCTGCAGGTCGCGAAGACCGACGGAAAGATAACCGCCTCCGCAGCTCCGGTCATATCCTCGATCTGGGCGAAGGCCATCCTTTCGCCTTTTTTGCTGACAATCTTCTTCAATCCGGTGACAACAACCGCCACCCTGACCTTGGTCCCGTTGTCGAGGTCCAGGCAGTCGGCCAGGCGCTTCAACCCGAGGCGGTCAATGTCCGTGCGGTAAGGAGAAAGCGGATGGCTAAAGAGGAAAAATCCGAAACTCTCCTTCTCCAGGCGCAGACGCTCCTCCTCCGGATATTCGTCGGGTTCGCTGTCAAGGTCCATGCCCAAACCCGTCATGGAACAGGTCTTGGTCTCGGGCATGAAGGTCATCAGCGACAACTGGCCCATGGACTTCTGCTTGGCCGTCTTCTGAGCCGCAGACTGGGCCCGGTCCAGACCGGCCATCAACATCGCCCGTGCGCACCCCAGACAGTCCATGCTTCCGGATTTGATCAAACATTCGAGGACTTTTTTGTTCACCCTCTTCAAATCGAGTCTCTGGCAAAGGTCCAACAAACTCTGGTAGGGGCCCCCAGCCTCACGCTCGGCCACCAAAAGCTCCGCCGCTCCCTGACCTACTCCCTTGATACCGGCCAGCCCAAAACGGATCTTTCCGTCCTCAACCGTAAACTGGTATCGACTCCAATTCACGTCCGGAGGCAGGATCTCGATGCCGGCATCCCGACAGGCATTGATGTGGACCATGACCTTGTTCGAATCGTTGACCTCCGAGGTGACGATGGCAG
Source organism: Deltaproteobacteria bacterium (assembly GCA_009929795.1). Taxonomy (NCBI): domain Bacteria; kingdom Pseudomonadati; phylum Myxococcota; class Myxococcia; species Deltaproteobacteria bacterium. The sequence goes on from RZZR01000003.1 coordinate 51,968, forward strand.
CCATGAACTCCACCGGATAATGGGCCTTCAGATAGGCCGTCTGGTAAGAAATCAGTGCATAGGCGGCACTATGGGACTTGTTGAATCCGTAACCGGCGAACTTCCGGACCAAGTCGAAGATGTAGTCCGCAGCCTCGTCGGGTATGCCGTTGGCCCTGGCTCCCTGAAGAAACCGAGATCGCTGCTGGGCCATGACCGCCTCGTCCTTCTTGCCCATGGCCCGCCTGAGGATATCCGCCTCCCCCAAAGAATAATTGGCCATGTCCGAAGCTATACGCATGACCTGTTCCTGATAGAGAATTACTCCGTAGGTGTCCTTGAGGATCGGATCCAGGACTTTTTCAAGGCAGGGATACGGATACTCGACCCTGGTCCGGCCATGCTTGCGGTCCACGAAATCCTTGACCATGCCACTTTCTAGCGGACCTGGGCGGTAGAGGGCCAGCAGGGCGACGACATCCTCGAAACAGGTCGGGCCCAGATCCTTGAGAACGGCCCGCATCCCCGAGCTTTCGAGCTGAAAGACCCCCTCGCTCTCCCCTCGGCCAAGCATTTCGTAGGTCTTGGCATCGTCCAGGGGAATGGTCTCCAACACCGGGGGAGCCACTCCCCGCCCGGCAATCAGCTTTAAAGTCTCATCGATCACGGTCAGGGTTTTGAGACCGAGAAAGTCGAACTTGATCAGCCCGGACTTTTCAACCTTCTTCATGTCAAACTGGGTGATCAGTTCGTCGTTCTTGCCCTTGAAGAGCGGAACGTACTCCATCATGGGCTTTCTCGAGATGACAATACCCGCTGCGTGGGTCGAAGGATGCCTGGCCAACCCTTCCAACCTGCGGGAAACATCCAGAAGTTCGGCGATTGACTCGTCCTCGTCGGCCAGCTTCTGAAGCTCCGGCTCCTGCTCCAGGGCCTTTTTGAGGGTCATCTTCAAATCCGTGGGAACGAGCTTGGCCACCCTGTCCACAGTGGGCAAAGGAATGTCGAGAGCTCTGCCGACGTCCCGGAGCACCCCACGGGCCTTCATGGTCCCCACAGCGATGATCTGGGCCACGTGATCGAAGCCGTATTTTTCCGTAACATAACGGATGACCTCGTCCCGTCGATTGTAGCAAAAATCCACGTCGATGTCCGGGAGGCTCTCCCGCTCGACATTCAGAAACCGCTCGAAGATGAGTCCATAGCGGATCGGGTCGAGATCGGTGATCCGCAGGGCGTAGGACACGAGGCTTCCGGCCGCGGACCCCCGACCAGGGCCTACCGGGATTGATTTGGACTTGGCCCAGTTGATGAAGTCCTGAACAATCAGAAAATAGGCCGGGAACCCCTTTTCACAGATGATGTCCAGCTCGAAGTTCAAGCGTTTCCAATAAATTTCCTCGTCGATCTCATAGGGCAGTGCCTTGATCCTGGCCTTGAGGCCTTGGTTGACCAAATCCCGGAATTCCTCCTCAAGGCTCCGCCCCTCGGGCACCTGATAGACCGGAAAATGGTGCACGTTCAGTTCCAATTCCACATTGCAGGCCTGAACAATCCGCTCCACGTTCTCAAGCGCCTGGGGACAGAAGGAGAACTCGGCCTCCATTCGCTCCGGCGACTTGTAGAAGAACTGGTCGGAACCGAACCTAAGACGTTTTTTCGTTTCAACGGTCTTGCCGGTACCGATGCAAAGAAGCACGTCGTGGGCCTCAGCGTCTTCCTCATTCAGATAATGGCAGTCGTTGGTGGCCACCAGCGGCAAGCCTGTCTGGGCGGCCAGCTTGACCAAACCCTCATTGGCCTCCCGTTGATCGTCCATGCCGTTTTCCATGAGTTCCAGATAGAAACGGCCCGGAAAAATGGCTGCATACTCCTTGGCGGTCTTCAAGGCGGCGTCCATGCCTTCGTGCCTGTACCGATACGGGACTTCCCCTTGGAGACATGCCGAACAGGCGATGAGCCCTGCCCCCCATTGCCTCAGGGCGGCCTTGTCCACCCGGGGTTTGTAGTAGAATCCTCGGGTATACCCGGTCGACACCAGACGGACGAGATTGTGATACCCTTCCAGGTCCTGGGCCAGAAGCAGGAGATGAAACCGTTGCTGATCCTTGTCTTCCATGGACCGGGGGGCCACATAGACCTCGGATCCGATGATCGGCTTCAATCCGAAGGAACGGGCCTTGAGATAAAAATCCAAGGCTCCAAACATGCTCCCGTGATCGCTGATGGACACGGCCGAAAAACCGAAATCCACCGCCTTGGCGCAGAGATCCTGGATTCGGATTGCTCCGTCCAGAAAGCTGTACTCGGTATGGCAATGAAGATGGGTGAAATCTGACACGATGATGGAGTGGTGTTGAGTGTCACTCGAAGGCAAAACCTTCAAGCGCCTCGTTCAGAGGAATTGTCTTGGACAACGTCCCTTCGGGGTCGATCAGGTACCGCTCCATTTCCCAGGCCTCGACGTCAATGACGTCGATCCAGGCCCGGCCCTGACGGGCGACGGATCGGGAAATGAGGTCCACGATCTCCTCGTGGGCCATATATCCTCCCTCGTAGGCTATATCCGCTGTCCCCGGACCCTGCCGACAAACTTCAAACTCGGGTCCGAGGGAACACAAAACGTCCAGGTCGGGCTCGCTCGCTCCCTTGATGGTCGCGTAGAGCTTCAGTCTTGGAGCGTGGGCCACTGCGCGACGCCGGTCGTCACTCCATGTCCCGAACGGCGAAACAGCGATAGCCCTTGAGGGAAAACAGGGCCACGAGATAGGGATCGGCCGTGCGCTCGTCCAGAAGAACGACCTTGGTCTGCTTGCTGTCGATCACCCGGGCTGGGACGGACAGGGCCACATGTCCGCCTTGGGCCTTCCAGGACAGGTACAGGGTCCTCTCGGCCGCCAAGCCTTCATTCTTGAGACAGGCGAAGTATCCGGACAGATCCTCCGGACATTCGCCTGAAATATCGGCAAGCCCTGGAACCTGAAGCAGCCCGGTTCTGACCTTGGCCCCGCGAATCCAGGGCACAAACAGCGCGCCCCGGCCAATGGCCTCTCTGTCTTCCTCCTCGGCCGACAAGTTTCCATCCGGGGGAATGGTGACCAGGTAGACCCGAGCGAGTTCCAGATAGGAACGAAGAAGTTCCGGAAACTCCCCTCCACCCGACTGGGACACGGTGAAAACATGCAAAACGCTGTCCCCATCACACTCCACCTGGACCAGGGCCTCTGCCTGGGCCTCAATGCCAACGCCCCGGGAATGGACGATGAAAGGATGGTTGCGGGTCCAGAACTTGAGCCGACCCGGATAGGCTTCCGCCAAAGGCGGGGCTAAGCCTGCCATGGTCAGGGGACGGCCATACACGCATGTCTTGGGAAAAAGACGCTTCAACTCGTCAGGCCAGGATTTGAACATATCCTGGGGCACGAATACGATCTGACCGCCCAAGGGATCTCGGGCAAAACGAACGGCCCCTAGATCAATCCGCCACCAGCGGCCCCCCGGAGCAGGAATCAGGACTTCCCTTCCCTTAGAGAAGACGAACCCGAGGCGTTCGACCATGGCCCAGGTCACGGCCGGCCAGTCTACGGCCATGGTCTGATCCGCCACGTCCCGTTGCCGCTTCTCTGAGGCCATGGGAACCCGAACCGGGACCAGGAGGCGCATCCCGGGAGTTATTCTGTTCACGTCAACGAGATCGGGATTCAGGCGGTGAAAGGCGGTCATGGTGTCCTTAGACACAACACCTCCATCCAAAACCCCGTGCCTTCGAAAAATCTTGAACACGCTCTCGCCCGGCTGGACCACGTGTTCTATGCTTCGCCACTCCGGAAGCACCTGCGCAGCCTCATCATCCTCGGCTTGAATCAAATTTTCGGCGGATCCGGCCTCGGCTTGATCCTCTGCAAATGTTTCGCTTTCCCGGCCGGGAAGAAAAACGACTTGGCCGGGCTTCAGAATTTCAACGTCACCGATATCGGGATTCAAGGCCCTGATCTCCGGTAGAAGGACCCGGCAGTCATCCTGACAGTATCCGCTCTCTCGCAGGATCTTGAACAACCATTCTCCTTTGCTGACCGTGTGGCTGACGACCTCGGTTCCGCTTTCCTCGGCCTTCGAGCGGTCAGGCTGGATCAATCCCGACAAACCGGCCAAGAATACCATCGCCCATATCAGTGGTATCGATTGTTTTTGCATAGCCCAGACATTTGAACCATATCAATCCGCGGGTCAAGGCCCCGATGCATCTTAATCTGAATCTGCCCCGGTGTTGGCCCGGCCATGAAGCCGAGACATAAATTTGATGAAGGAATCTACTCCCGAATCCCGATACTCGGAATAGATCAGGACAAATTGGGCATAATTCACCCTATACCCGTAGAGGTTGAACGTTGTCTTCTCGTCCAGCCATTCCAGGCTGAAAATCTCGGCCAGACCGGGATGAACGGGAAGATCCAGGGCCGTGTAGTAGTCATCCGGGCCGAGCGAATCGGAGACGAGCGAGGGATCCAAGCCCAGTTGATCCAGAATCTGGTTGGCAGTATCCACCAGCAATTCTACCCCGGGGTGGTTTATGGTGTGGAAAAGGCGTCGTTTTCGACCCTCGGAAATCATCCGATCCAGATATTTTATGGGCGTCCTGACTTCCTTGCCTCGCTCATGGGCCAGAGATCGTTCAACGATTCCCTGAAGATCGTAGTGTCTGAGCAGAGACGGCCTAGAGGCCAGATGGATGAACTCCTTTCTGGTCGGACGATGTTTTCTGATGTCTTCGAGCAGCCTGTCTCGAAGGACGTTTTTCCCCGCGTTGAACTCCAACGGCCAGTACGTCCGGCAAAAATAGTTGGGAATACACAGCGAGACGCACTTGGGTCCGAGTTGGGACAAAAGGCGGTTGGATGCCAATTCTCCCCACTCGTCTCCCAAATATTGATACAGAAAGACGTCGCAACCTGCGAGGACATCAGCCGGTAAGGGCTCCCGGATGTAGTTGGTGAACAGGCGGCAATCGAAAGCCTGAACGAACTCGTCGTGACCTCCGAGCATCCGCAAAAGGACCTCGCCCTGACAGTTGGCATGCATGACCAATTCCCGTTTCACGACCGTCCCTGAAATCCTCGGCCTTTGTTTTTTCCACACAAACCGTGCGCTCGCACCCGTGTCCTCTTGGCCGCCATGATTTTCGAACCCTTCCTGTATGTACAGGCCAGTACTATTTGGAAACCAGTTTGACTTTGCCTGGGATCAATGATGAATGTCGAAAAAATTCCCGCCCAGGATAATCTCAGCCCACGGCAGGAGGCTCTCCATGCGACCCCACCCCTTAGCCGGCCGCCCGGTCCCCGATGAGGACCTCGCCAACATCCCGGCCCTCGTGTCCGCCTACTACACCTTGTCCCCGGACCCCGAAGAACCAGCCCAGAGGGTTTCCTTCGGCACATCAGGGCATCGGGGTTCAGCCCCTATGCGAACTTTCAACGAGGATCACATTGCCGCAATCTGCCAGGCCATCGCCGATTGTCGACGGAAAGCCGGCATCGACGGCCCTCTCTTTCTCGGCAAGGATACCCATGCCCTGTCCGAGCCGGCCTTTTTGACCTCTCTGGAGGTCCTCGCCGCCAACGAGATCGATGTCCGTATTCAAAACGGAGGAGGCTATACCCCGACCCCAGTTGTCTCCCACGCCATTCTGACCTGGAACCGCGGCCGGTCCGAAACCCTGGCCGACGGAATCGTGATCACTCCGTCCCACAACCCTCCCCAGGACGGCGGCATAAAGTACAATCCGCCCCAGGGAGGCCCGGCCGACACGGCCACCACGACCGACATCGCCCGACGGGCCAACAGGCTCCTGTCCGAAAATCTGCGGTCAGTTAGACGCCTGACTCTGGACCGCGTCCGGGCCTCGGGCCGAATCCAGCCCTTTGACTTCATTGACCACTATGTCTCGGACCTCGAAAACATTGTGGACATGAAGGCCATTCGCCAAGCCGGCCTCCGGCTCGGAGTCGACCCCATGGGAGGCTCGGGCATCGCCTATTGGGACCCCATCGCCGATCGCTACGGGCTGGATATCGTCGTGGTCAACAGGCGGGTGGACCCCACCTTCTCATTCATGCCCCTGGATCGGGACGGGGTCGTACGCATGGACTGCTCCTCGCCCTTTGCCATGTCGAATCTCATCGCGCTCAAGGACCGCTTCGACATCGCCTTCGCCAACGACCCCGACTACGATCGGCACGGAATTGTCACCGCCGGATCCGGGCTCTTGAACCCCAACCACTATTTGGCCGTGGCCGTGGACTATCTCTTTTCCCATCGGGAGCAATGGGGCACGAAGGTCGGCATTGGCAAGACCCTTGTGACCAGTTCCATGATCGACCGAGTGGCCGCAGGCCTGGGTCGCGAAATTCACGAGACCCCTGTTGGGTTCAAGTGGTTCGTCAACGGGCTTCTGCAAGGGACCCTGGGCTTCGGCGGTGAGGAATCGGCCGGGGCCTCGTTCCTGCGCCGGGACGGAACCGTCTGGACCACGGACAAGGACGGCATCATCATGGATCTCTTGGCCGCTGAGATCACCGCGGTTCTCGGGCAGGATCCCGGAGCCCGGTATCGGCGACTGGAGGATCGGTTCGGGTCCTCGATCTATGAGCGAACAGATGCCCCCATCGACGACATCCGCCGCCAAGCCTTTTCCAGGCTCAATCCCGAAAAAATGCAACTGAAGGCCCTGGCCGGAGAACCCGTCCTTCAGGTTTTGACTCGGGCCCCAGGCAACGACGCACCCATCGGGGGACTCAAGATTGTGACAGCCAGCGGCTGGTTTGCAGCCCGTCCCTCGGGAACGGAAAATATTTACAAGATCTATGCCGAAAGCTTCATGGGGCTCGATCATCTCCGCAGCATCCAGGCCGAGGCACAGGTCTTCGTCGACCAGACCCTGGCCGACTGCATCGAAACATGACCTGTTCGCGTAGGCGATCCGAACGGCTGCCCGGCAACGCGCAACGATACGGAGTGTCACCTTTTTGATTTTCTCTTTATTCCTCTTGCAAAAATTATAAAAAATCTGTACCGATCGTTCAATTTTTAATTTTTTCTGAAGGAGGTTGCGTATGTTCCAGAAAATTGGCCGCATCGTGTTTTGTCTTCTCGCCCTTGGTTTGATCGTGTCCACTCTGCCGGCCTCGGCGTCGGAAAAAATTGACATCAACACGGCCTCTGCCGAAACCCTCCAGACCATTCCCGGCATCGGGCCTGTTCTGGCCGAGAGGATCGTCGAGCAACGCACCGTGGAACCGTTCCAAAGCATCGAACAAATCAGGCTGGTCAAGGGTATCGGAGAGGAAACCTTCAACAAGATCAAAGACTATATCATGGTCACGCCCCACGCATCGAACCGCGACGCCAACCAGTGACCCTGTCGATGATTTTTCGCCGCCGACCCGGCTCATCCGGTTCGGCGGCGCTCCTTCACTCTTTACCCCATACCGGATCTGCGCTACCCAATCCTCCCCATCACTTGAAACCTCGGACAAAAACGGACCGACTCCATGAACCTGCTCGACATCATCATCCTCGGCGTGGCCGCTTTCATGCTCATACGAGGGTGCTTCCGGGGCCTCGTCCGGGAAGTGGCCTCCATTGTCGGACTCGTCCTGGCCTTTTATCTGGCCAACTCCTACCATAATCAAATCACTCCTCTCGTGGCCAGATACGTAGTCTACGAATATGCCCAGGCTATCTCGTATCTACTTGTATTTTTAGGTGTAATGCTTGGAGCCTTTCTCGTTTCAACGATCGTTCGGCGCTTTCTTCGCCTGATTATGCTCGGCTGGCTCGACACCCTCGGGGGAGGAATCCTCGGCGGAGCCAAGGGTCTTCTTTTCGGATGCGTTCTGATCCTGGCCCTGACCACCTTCCTGCCCCAAAACTCACCCATTGTGGCCAGTTCAAAACTGGCCCCACACCTCACGCACCTTAACAAACAGATCTCAGCCCTTCTGCCTCAGGAAATGAAGGAACAATTCAAGGAAAAGAGCAAGTCCTTGGCCGAATTCTGGAAGGGTGAATGGGCAGAAAACCTCAAGGATACGGACCGGCAATGAGCGACAACCCCATCGACGAAGTACTTGACCGTCTGCTGGCCCCGGAGGGATGCCCGTGGGACCGAAAGCAGACGCCTCTGTCCCTCTGCGACTATCTCGTGGAGGAATGTTTCGAACTGGCCGAGGCCATCCGGTCCGGGGTCCTGGGCGACATTGATGAGGAGCTGGGCGACGTCTTCTTCCTGCTCTTCTTCATCCTCCGCCTCTACCGTGATCACAATTTGACCGCCGATCAAGTCTACCGGCACTCGGCGACCAAGATGATCCGCCGCCATCCCCACGTCTTTTCAGACACTGTGGTCGGCTCCATTCGTGAGCTCTGGGACAATTGGGAACGGATCAAAAAAGAAGAAAAATCCGAGAAGGAAACCGGACCGGGTCCGAAGCGAGCCTTTGCCTCCCTACCGGCATCTCTCCCTCCCCTGCTCCGGGCCTACAGAATCAACGCAAAAGCCGCCAGGGTCGGGTTCACTTGGCATTCGGACGAGGATCAGGAGACCGCCCTCGGCCATGAGTGGCATGAATGGCTGCAGGCCCTCGACCGGAAGGACAAGGACCACATGGAGGACGAATTCGGAGACTATCTTTTTGCCCTGGTCGAATACGGCCGCCGCCGCGGCCTCAAGGCCAACGCTGCCCTGTCCAGGGCCAACGCCAAGTTTTTGAGACGCTACGCGGCCATGGAGGATTTGGCTGCCGAACGGGGATACGAACTTGATTCCCTTGATCTTGAATCCAAAAACGAGCTCTGGGACGAAGCCAAGGCCGGTTCCGGGGTCCCCGCAGACTAGCCGCGGCAATTACTTCAGACTTGGGGGACCTTCCCCGGCAGGCTCCTCGGAGCCAGGGAATGCGTCCCGGTCCCGAATGCCCAAAAAATAGAGAATTCCGTCCAGACCGAGGTGAGAGATGCTCTGCCCGGCTCCGGCCTTGACCACGGGCTTGGCGTGAAAGGCGATGCCCAATCCGACGATGTCGATCATTGGAAGATCGTTGGCCCCGTCGCCCACGGCGATGACCTGCTCCAGGTCGATACGCTCCTTGTCTGCAATTTCTCTCAGAATTTCGGCCTTCCGAGCTCCGTCCACGATTTTCCCGACGATCTTCCCTGTCAGGCGTCCGCCTTCTATCTCCAGTTCGTTTGCACAGACATAGTCGATGTCCAGACGTTTCTGAAGCAGTCGCCCGAAATAGCCGAACCCGCCCGAAATAATGGCCAGCTTGTAGCCCAGAAACTTGAGGGTCCGGATCACCCGCTCGGCCCCTTCGGTCAAAGGCAGAGTCCTGGCCACCTCACCGAGGACTTCAGCCGGAAGCCCCTGCAGGAGTGACACTCGCCTTGTCAGGCTTTCTCTGAAATCCATCTCACCCTGCATGGCCCGGGCGGTGAGTTCGGCCACCTCGGCCCCGACCCCCGCGGCCTTGGCCAGTTCGTCGATGACCTCAGCCTCGATCAAGGTCGAGTCCATGTCAAAGGCCACCAGGCGGCGGTTTCGGCGAAAGGCGTTGTCCTCCTGGAACGCGATGTCCACTCCGCAATTCCTGGAAATGTCCATGAAGGCCGAACGCATGGCCGTCCGGTCCAGCGGCGTGCCTCTGACCGAAATCTCCATGCAGGCTCTGGGCCTGACTGCTTGCCTCCGAAAGGAAATCCGGCCCGACAGGCGGGACATGAAATCGATGTTCAGGCCGTTTTCAAAAATGACCGCCGAAACCATGGCCAGGGCCCTAGCCGAGATCCTCCGGCCCAGAATGGTGACGATGTGCCGCTGCCGGCCCTGGACCGAAACCCATTCCTCGTAGCGTTCCTCCCCGATGGGCGTAAACTTGAGCTGAACGTCGAGATTGTGGGCCCTGTAGAGAAGTTCCTTGAGGATCGGCGACGACTCCGACTCCGGAGGAATCTCCACCACCAGCCCCAAGGCCAGTCCGTCATGGATCACGGCCTGGCTGATGTCCAGGATATTCGCATTGTACTGGGCCAAGACTTCCGCAAGGCTGGCCGTCAGACCCGGACAGTCGCGTCCCGAAACATTGATGAGTATGATCTCGCGCATTCCGTCATTCTCCAAGAGCCACCAGGCTTCCGGCCATGCCGGTCAGAACAAGACCCCCAATTAGGGCAAGGGCCTGCTCGGGGGGGAGGAATTCAATTCGCATCCACAGGGGGGGGAAATCCAAAGCCCTGGCCATGGCAATCTGGAGGCCCTTGAGAGCTCCGAGGGCCAGAATCCCGCCCAAGAATCCCTGAACCGCGCCGCCTATGAGCAGGGGATATTGAATGTACCACCTGCCCGCCCCGACCAACCGGAGGATGTCCACCTCTTCCCGGCGGCGAACCAGGGAAAGCTTGATGGTGTTACCCACGGCCAGGGCCGCCACCAAGGCCAGAAAAACCAGCGACGGCCAAAACACCCGGCGGACCATGGTCACCCAGGAGGAGAGGGTGTCCAGCTGGACCGGATTGAAATGGACCTCGGCAACCTGGGGCATGGTCGACAGGCGGCCATACATGGCCTTACCCCAGGCCTGCACGTCCGGATCGGGAACATCGAAGTCGGCCAGGGCCGTGGCCGGAAGGGGATTGGCGGCTCCGCCGAGCCCCTTGTCCTGGGCCGCTCCCAAGGACTCGGACAATACCTCCAGGGCCTGGTCCGGGGTGAAGGTTTTCAACGACTTCAGACCTTCCAAGCCCCGCAGGGCCTCCCAGTCGGCCTGGACCAAGGTCTGTTCCGTTCCCGGCCGCCAGTAGACCTGGAACTGGACCGACCCTCGATGACGATTCAACTGAAGTTCCAGATTATGCATGACCATGAGGAAGCTGCCGCCCATGATGGTCACCAGGACGATGGCCGCCAAGGTCAAGGTCAGAGCCCAAGGCTGACGGAAAACGTCCATGACGCCCTGGAGGGTCAGGAGTCCGAAATTACGCATCACTGTCCACCTCCCGGCACGGTGTATTCCCCTTCGATCCGCCCATCATTGAGCTGCAGAATCCGGCCCCCGGGCTGGCTCTTGAGCACGTCGTGGTTGTGGGTGGCCAGAACGATGGTCGTCCCGTGGAGATGAAACTGCCGAAACACGGCCAGAAGGCGCATGGCCAAGCTCCGGTCCAGATTGCCTGTGGGCTCGTCGGCCAGGAGCACAGCCGGGTTGACCACCACGGCCCTGGCGATGGCCACCCGTTGCTGTTCACCCCCGGACAGCTCTCGGCAGGGGACGTCGGCCTTGTCCTCCAGCTGGAGGCTCCGTAGCACTGCCCTGACCCTGCGCTCGGCCCTGGAGGGGGGCAGTCCGATGATATGCAGGGGGATCATGACGTTCTGAAAGGCCGTCCGGTCCGGAAGAATCTTGAAATCCTGAAAGACCACGCTGACCTTCCGCCGCAGGAGATCGACCCTGGGGCGGACTTTCGGGGCGAGGGCAAACCCGGCCACGCTCACATTTCCTCTGGTCACCGGCAAAGCACCGTGAAGGACCCTCATGAGGGTGGTCTTTCCCGCCCCGGAGGGACCGGTCAGAAAGACGAATTCCCCCTTGCCGACGCTGAAGGTGACGTCCTTGAGGACCCAATGGCGCCCGAAGGAAAAGGAGAGATGGTTGACCTCGATCATTGTTCCTCCCTCTTGATCCCCAACCGTTCGAGGGCCTGAACGGCCTCGGGAAAAATCGCCCTGGCCGCCAATGCCCTCCGAAGATAATTCGTCGCCAGCTTCACGTTGTGCTGGCCGAGCTGGGCCATGGCCATATTATAGAGAACCCCAGCGTTGTTCGGTTCCTTTTCCAGGGCCATCTGGTAGGCCTCGATGGCCTCACCCAGACGACCGGCCTTCCGCCAAGCCACACCCATGTTGCCCAGAGTCTCGGCGGTCAAAAACTTCATGATGAAGGGACCGAACTCGGCATAGACCTCCTCAACCATGCCCTGATCGAGGTAGGCGTTCCAGATGTCCTGCTTGACCTTGTGATCCCTAGAATTGACGTTCATGGCCCTGACAAAGCTCGCCTTGGCCTGGAGGGAGTCGCCGGCCATGAGGTGGATCCTGCCCATCAGTATATGGTGATCGGGATTGTTGGGGCTCAGCTCAAGAGCCCGTCGCGTGGACTCCTCGGCCTCGGCCAGCCGTCCGTCCCGAATCTGTATCCCCGCGCAGATCTCCCAGGCCTTGGTGTGCATTGGATTAGCCGCAAGAATGTTTCTGATCAAGACCTCCGCGTCGGGCAAACGACCGACCCGAACCAGGATGCGAGCCAGCTCGAACATGGCCCGCTGGGCCAAAGAGGGCTGTCTCGATCCGAAATCCCGGAGCAATGCTTCGGCCTCGCCCACCCGGTCCTCGGACACGAGCATGCGGACTTCCTTCAATATTCGTTCGAATTCAACGTCCGGACTCTCGCCCAGCCTGCCCTCGATCCACTTGGCCAGTGCCCTGATGGTCAGGGGCTTGACCAGATAGCCCGTCACACCCATGTCCGAGGCCAAGGCCACGTCCTCGCCTTCGGACTTGGAGGTCAGCATCAGAAAGGGAATATCAGACCATTGCGGAGTTCTGCGGATCTCTTGAAGCAAGAGAAGGCCATTCATCCTGGGCATGTTCCAGTCGGAGACGATAAGGGTTACGCCGGGAACGGATCGCAACGTCTCCAGGGCCTCCTCCCCGTTGGCCGCCTCCTCGAAACGTTTGAAGCCGAGAACGCGGAGCAGGTTGATCACCGTCTCCCGGGCGGCCAGGATGTCCTCCACCACAAGGACCGGCTTGGCCTTGTCGATCATTCATCCTCCGATCGAAAAAGGATCACGCAAAACCGACTGCCATGGGGCTCGGCATCCTCGACCCATATCCGGCCCTGCAGGAGGGTTGCTATCTTGCGGCAGAAAAAGAGACCGATTCCCGTCCCCTGGACGTTGGAATCCCTGGCCTCCCTGGTCCGCAAAAATTTCTCGAACACGGCCTCCTTGAGGTCGTCGGCCACGCCGGGCCCATCATCCTCAACCCAGAACTTGACCACCTTTCCGTACGGGTCCTGCTTGCGCCTGGACTCCCAGGTCGACCAGCCCATGGCGATGCGGCCGCCTTCGGGAGTGTACTTGACTGCGTTGGAAAAGAGATTCTGAAGGAGATGCCGAAGCAAATCCCCATCGGCCATGACCATGACGGCCTCTGAGTCGGGAACGATCATGACCTGCCCCTTAGCCTCGGACATGGGCCTGAGTTCGTCGGCCACCTCTTGGGCTGCGGCCTGCAGATCCACGGGCACCAGCTTTCCCGACCGTTCTCGCCAATGATCAATGCGAGCGATGTCCAGAAAATCGTTGATCATCTGAAGTAACGACGAGGCCCCCTTGAGGGCCGTGCCCGCTATGGCCTCTTGCTCGCCTTCCAGTCCCATGTACAGGAGAAGATCGAGGTTGGAGATCACTGCCGAAAGCGGACTCTTGAAATCGTGAACCACCATCTGGACCAGTTCGTCTCGCTCCCTTCCGGTCAGTTCCAGTTCCCTTTGCTTGATCTCCAGTTCTCGGGCCGTCCGCTCATAGAGTTCCTTTTCCTGTCGGACCCGCTCCAGGAGGCAGACGTTCTCCACCATGGGCGCGACGATCCGGGCATATCCGACCATCAGGTCCAGATCCCCCACCGTGAAGGATTCGTCGTCCTCCCGGTCCGAGGCGTTGACCACCCCCAAAAGGCCGTTGCCGTGTTCCGACAGGAGAGGAACGCACAAAAGCGAGTCCGTCTGATAGGAGCCACCCCGCCTGCCGAAACGAAGATCCTGGTTGATGTCCTCGACGAGCAACGGCTCCAGATGGACGCTGACGTACCCGGACACCGAGTGGGGATCAATGGGCAAAACCTTGCCCCTGATCCGCTCGTTGGTGGCGGCCATAATCTTCAGGGTCTTATCTCTGCCCTCGGCCAGCATGATCGAACCGGCCCTGGCTTGGACGCTGGCCAGGAGAATCCCTATGCTTTTCTGAAGCCTATCCTCCAGACGGTGCTTTTGGTCCGTGAGCACGGACAGCATCTGGAGAACAAAGGAATCCCTCTGGCCGTTGCAAACGGTCATGCCCTGTTCCGGTCCGGGCCTATCCGCACTTGGTGTAGCCGCAGGAAGCGCAGACGAAGCATCCCTCCTGAAAGACCAGGGGCTGGGAGCACTCCGGGCACTGGGCCTCCTTTAAATCGTTGGCCTTGGACTTCGGGGTCCGGCCGGACATGTACCGGTTCTCCAGGACCCAGGCCACGGCGTCGGGGATGGAGAGAAGCATGCCTTTTTTCTGAAAGACGGGATGCTCTCCCCCGATGCCCTTGAGCTGCTTGACCACCTCCTCCACCGGGATGCCTGAACGGAGGATCAAGGACACCAGCCGACCGATGGCTTCGGCCTTGGCCGTTATGGACCGACCCGAACGCCCGATGGTGGCGAAAACCTCGAAAGGTTTGCCTTCCTCATGTTCGTTGACCGTGAGGTAGAGCTCGCCCAGGCCGGTCTTCACCTTCTGGGTGAATCCGTACATGATCTCAGGACGCTCCTTTACCGCCCTGGACTCGGCCCGGCCCTCCTCCTTGGTCCGGTCGCCGGTGCAGAGGACCTGGACGCTCTTACAGCCGTCCCGGTACACGGTCACGCCCTTGCAGCCATTCTCGTAAGCCATCCAGTAGATGGCCCAGATATCTTCCTGGGTGGCCGAATTGGGGAGGTTCACGGTCTTGGAAACGGCATTGTCCGTGAATTTCTGGAAGGCGGCCTGCATCTTCAAGTGCCACTCCGGGGCGATGTCCATGGCCGTGACGAACACTTTTCGAATCTCGTCCGGCAGATATTCAACATGTTGGACCGTGCCCTTGGCCGTGACCTCATCCATAAGCTTGGCGCTGTATGCCCCGGAGTTCTCCAGGGCCTTGACGAAATGCCGATTGGCCTCCAGCAGGCGCTCCCCGTCCAGAACCTGACGGACAAAACTCAAGGCAAACAGGGGTTCGACCCCCGACGAGCATCCGGCGATGATGGACAGGGTTCCGGTGGGGGCGATGGTCGTGGTCGTGGCATTCCGGTAGGGGCCGAGATTCTGACTTTTATAGACCGAGGACTCGAATGAAGGAAACGGTTCCCGATCCATTGCCAGGCTTTTGGATGCCGACCGCGCCTCGGACTGCAAGAAATCCATGACCCGCTCGGCCAGACGAAGGGCCCGCTGGCTGTTGTACGGGATGCCCAGCTGGAAAAGCAAATCGGCCCAGCCCATGAGCCCCAGTCCGATCTTCCGGTTCCGCTTCACGGTCTCGGTAATTTTGGGCAGGGGATAGACCGAAGCGTCGATGACGTTGTCCAGAAAGTGGACGCTCAAATGAATGGCGTTTTTCAGTCCTTCCCAATCGACCCCGTCGTCGGACTCGGCATCGTGGAAACGCTCCAGATTGATGGATCCGAGATTGCAGGCCTCATAGGGAAGCAGCGGCTGCTCGCCGCAATTATGGACCACCAGACCGCAGGCATCGAAACGGTTCGCCCCGGGAACCTGGACGTCGAAGACTTCTTCTACATTTTCCGGGATAAGTTCCAGAAACTCGGCCAGAAACCGCTCGCGATTGGGGGTGCGCCGATATCCTGCCAACCTGGTGTTCAAAGTCGATTGCTTGGTCTCGTCGTTAAAACCGACAACATCTCTGAAGCGGAACAGGTTATCCCGGGAGATGACCAGTTCGTGCTGGGCCTGAACAGGGTATTCCCGATGCCCTCCCCGGCCGTCCGGCAACAGTTTCATTCCTTCCGGCCGTCTGTTCTCGTAGATGGCAGAAAAGATTCCCAGCCTCAGAAGCATACGCTGCACGGCCTTGAGGTCGTCCAGGTCGCTCTGGGCCAGCCTGACGCTGACCCCTTTGTCCTGATTTCCCTGCACGGAGCCGTCGGCGTCGAAAATGCCGGACAGGAATCCCCGGTAGAACTCGCTCGAGCATCGCTCGATTTCAGAGGTGATGCGCTTCTTTCTCGGCTCCATGCCCAGATCCAGGGCCAGTTGACCGCGGCTCCGGAAGAGGTCCTGCTCGCGGGCGTAGCGCTCGGCGCGCTTGGTGGCCAAGTCCGCCTCCAGGGTGCTGATGAGGGAGAAGGGCTTGGCGTCGTGGGCCACCATGATCCGGGTGTCCTCCAGGATTTTCTGGCTACGGCATTCGGCCTCGATGGCCAAGTCCAAACGCTGGCTGGCCAGGGCGAAGTCCCAGTAATCCACCGCGATGGTTTTTACCGCCGTGGCACAGGCGTGGGCCGCGTTCAGCCCGGCCGCCGCCAG
>RZZR01000004.1 GCA_009929795.1 Deltaproteobacteria bacterium
GAGGCCTGCGAAGGCATCCCTGTCCTGCAGGGCCAGGGTCCCGATGATCAGCCGTTCCACCCCGCTGTCCATGTAGGCCCGGGCCGTCTCCAGATCCCGAATACCGCCTCCGAGCTGGACCGGGACTCCGGTCCCGGCGCAGATCCTGCCCACGAGGGAGGCGTTCACCGGCTGGCCGTCAAAGGCCCCATCGAGGTCGATGACATGGAGCCACTCGGCCCCCAAATCGACCCAGTGTCTGGCCATGGCCACAGGATCGCTCGAAAACACCGTGACCTGATCTTTGACCCCCTGCCTGAGGCGAACGCATTGGCCACCCTTAATGTCCACCGCCGGAAAGATGATCACAGCCCCAGATCCTCCAGCCCCCTATGGATGCCCTCGCCGGCCAACTCCCTGGCCGTCAGCCATTTGCCGCCTCGGCGGACAAAGGTCGGGGCCTCCAGAATGTTCTGGCTCAGGGCGATCTGGGCCTCGTCGAAATGAAAACGCCGGACCGATTCGTCGGCCATGCCGATCAGGAACATGTCCAGCACGACCTTGGCCGGTTCGGCCGAACCCCATTGTCCACCCGCGCGCTCCCCCCATTCGAAGAGTTGGGGTACGAGCATATAGTCCGCCGACAAACAGCGGCCGACCTGCAACCAATAATCCAAGGCCGAAACCCGGGATGAACTGATATCCCTGTCCACGATCTCCACACATTGGCGGGTTAGGGTCGTACCCAGAAAGTTTCGTCCCAGTCGGGCCAGAAGGAGACTCTCCAAATCCGCGTCGAGATCGGTCAGGACCGTGGGCCCGACCAGAGGCTGATCCTCGGGAACATACCCGGCCAGGAGCTGGCCCATGTGACGGGGCTGAGTGAACGGGGCCACAGCCAGGATCATTCCCTGGGGAACCTTGAACCCTGGTTCCGGCCTCGTAGCGCAGGCTCCCAACAGCAACACGACCACCAAGGGCAGGAGGAAAAGGATTCTGTTCATGCCTGGAGGACGCCCTTTGTGCTGAAGACACCACGCTCGACCCTGGCAACGGCCTGGCGCAGGGCCAAGCCTAGGCCCTTGAAGGACGACTCGAGCAGATGATGTCCGTTCATGCCGTATCGAAAATCCAGATGGACGTTCATGCCCGCCGTGGTCGTCAAAGCCTTGAAGAACTCCCGCCAGACGTCCTTTTCCTCGCCAGCGATCACCTCCGGCAGGCAATCCTCCCGATAGACCAGATACGGCCTTCCTGACAGGTCCACCGTGGCCTCGACCAGGGCCTCGTCCATGGGCACCCGGGCCCAGCCGACCCGGCCGATGCCCTTGCGGTCGCCCAGGGCCTCCTTCAAGGCCGTCCCCAGGGAGAGACCCACGTCTTCGAGGGTGTGGTGGGCGTCCACATGCAGATCGCCGGAACAATTCAGGCGGAGGTTGAACCCGGCCCAATAAGCCATGAGGTCGAGCATGTGGTCGGCCAGACCGAAACCGGTCCGGATGGAGTTCTGCCCGTCCCCGTCCAGTTCCAGATGCAGGCTGATGTCCGTTTCCTTGGTCTTCCGCTCCAGGGTGTGCGTGCGCATGGGGTACCTATGTCTTCTTTTCAGGAGATTTCTTAGACTTCTTGGCCGCTACCTTGGCAGCCTTGGCCGCCGCCTTGGCTTCCCTGGCCGCGAGCTTGGCCGCCGCCCGCTCCTCGGCCTGTTTTTTTCTGCGCTCGATCCGCTCCTTGCCCAGATAATAGGCCACCCAGATACTGGCCTCGTAGAGAATGATCAAGGGACCCGCCATGAACACCTGGGAAACCATATCCGGCGGGGTCAGGATGGCCGAAACGATGAAGGATACCAGAATGGCGTACTTCTGCTTCTTGCGCAGCCCGGCCGAGGTGACCATGCCCATTCGGGCCAGGAAAAAAATGAACAGGGGCAGCTCGAAAACGAGACCGAAGGCGAACAGGAGCTTGACCGAAAAACTGAAATATTCCTTCAGGGAGGGCATGGGCCGGATCATGTCCGTGGCAAAGCCCATAAAAAACTCGAACCCGAAGGGAAAAACCACGAAATAGCCGAACATGGCCCCGGACACGAAAAACAGGGCCGAGAAAAAAGCCACCGGCACCAGGTAGCGGCGCTCCTCCGAGTAGAGGCCCGGGGCGATGAATCGCCACAATTGGAAGAAGATGTAGGGACTGGCCAGAAAGATACCGGCCAGAAAGGCCACCTTGATGTAGGTGAAGAAGCCTTCGGGCAGGCCGGTGTAGATCAGGGCGCTGTCCGGGGGCATGACCGCCACCAGGGGCCGCATGAGTATGTCGAAGAGTTCCTTGGCGAATCCGTAGCAGGCCAGAAAACCAACAAAGGAGGCGATCAGGCAGCGGACAATCCTGTTCCGAAGTTCCTCCAGATGGGCCGTAAAGGGCATGGCCTCCTGGGAATCTTCGGATTCAGGGGCCTTGGCCTGCTCCTGGTCCGTGCTCATTTTGAACCGTCCTTGGTCTCTTCCTGTTTCTCGACCGTCGATGCAGCGGGTGATTCAGCGCTGGTCTCGGGCTCCTTGTCGGCCTTGGCCTCGATCTTGGCCGCCTGGGCCGTGGTCTGTTTCTTCTCTTCTTGGGCCACCTCGTGCTCGATGGTCCTTTTGACGTCGTTGCTCATGCGACGGAACTCGCCCATGGCTTTACCCAGGGTTTTGGCGATTTCCGGAAGTTTTTTCGGGCCGATGACGATGAGAGCCACCAGCAGGATGATCATCAGTTCGGTGGTGCCGATGCCAAACATGTCGTACGCTCGTTGTTGTCTCTGGTTGAAGGGTGTTCCGGGCCGAAAGGATCAGGGATCATTCCCACTCGATGGTACTCGGCGGC
The DNA here is from genome assembly GCA_009929795.1 of Deltaproteobacteria bacterium. Lineage (NCBI taxonomy): Bacteria > Pseudomonadati > Myxococcota > Myxococcia > Deltaproteobacteria bacterium. The sequence continues at coordinate 2,848 of RZZR01000004.1, forward strand.
TTGGAGGAAATGTCCAGAACCACCCGATTAACGCCCTTGACCTCGTTGATGATCCGGTTCGAAATTCTGGCCAGGACTTCGGACGGGACCCGGCTCCAGTCTGCGGTCATGGCATCCACACTGTCAACGATCCGCAGGGCCACCACATGCTCGTAGGTCCGCTCGTCGCCCATGACCCCCACGGTCTTCAAAGGCAAAAGCACGGCGAATCCCTGCCAGACCTTGTAGTACCAGCCCGATGCCATGAGCTCGTGGTGGACGATCCGATCGGCCTGACGAAGAATCTCAAGCCGCTCCCGGGTCACCTCGCCGACGATTCGGATGGCCAGCCCCGGCCCCGGAAAGGGATGCCTCCAGACGATGTAGTCCGGCAGGCCAAGTTCCTGGGCCACCTTGCGGACCTCGTCCTTGAAGAGCTCCCGCAGGGGCTCCACCAGACGCAGAGCCATCTTTTCCGGCAGCCCGCCCACGTTGTGGTGGCTTTTGATCACCGCCGAAGGGCCCTTGAAGGACACGCTCTCGATGACGTCCGGGTACAGGGTTCCCTGGGCCAGAAACTCCACGTTTTCGATGGCCTTGGCCTCGGCCTCGAAGACCTCGATGAAGGTTCGGCCGATGATCTTGCGCTTTTCCTCCGGGTCTTCGACACCTTCCAGACGATCGAGGAAGAGATCCTGAGCCTGAACCAACTTCAGGTTCAGGTCGAAGTGCTCCCGGAGGTACCCGGCCACTTCCTCGGCCTCGTTCATCCGCAAAAGACCGTTGTCCACGAAGATGCAGTGGAGCCTTGAGCCAATGGCCCGATGCAGGAGCACGGACACCACCGTGGAGTCGATGCCGCCGCTCAGGCCGCAAACCACCCTGGACTCCCCGATCAGGGCCGGAACGTCCCGAAGGACGCCCTCGACAAAGGAGGACATGGACCAGGTCGAACGCAGCCCGGCCACATGAAAGAGGAAATTACGGAGAATCTCGTTGCCATCCTCGGTATGGGCCACCTCGGGGTGAAACTGCAGGGCATGGAGCTTCCTGGACGGATCGGACATGGCCGCCACATCCACTGTCTCGGTCCTGGCCGTGACTGTGAATCCCGGAGGCGGCGACAGGACCTTGTCTCCGTGGGACATCCAAACCTGCAACGCCTTACCTCGGTCCAGGCCCTGCCACAAGGGCGAGTCCCCGGCCAGAGTCAGTTCCGACCGACCGTACTCACGATTATGGGCCGGAGAAACCTGCCCTCCCAGGAGATGGGCCAGAAGCTGCATGCCGTAGCAGATGCCTAGGACCGGAACTCCCCAATTCAGGATTTCCCGATCTAGACTCGGCGAAGTCGTGGCCGTGACGCTGGACGGCCCGCCCGAAAGAATAAGGGCCTTGGGATCCAGTGCCTTGAGTTCGGCCGTGGAGATGGTGCAGGGATGGATTTCGGAATAGATCCCGGCCTCCCGCACCCTGCGGGCGATGAGTTGCGTGTACTGCGACCCGAAATCGAGAATGATCACCCGTTCCTGAACCTGCATGCCTTTTTCACTCCTCGCCCGGATCCGGTCCGCGCTTCTAATTGTTGCCTTCAACCCTGTAGTTGGGGGCTTCCTTGGTGATGATGACGTCATGGACATGGCTTTCCCGGAGTCCGGCCGGGGAAATGCGCACGAACTGGGCGTGTTCCTGGAGATCAGCCAATGTCGGGCAGCCCAAGTAGCCCATGCCCGAACGGAGGCCTCCAAGGATCTGATCCAGAGTATCCATGACCGGGCCCTTGTAGGGTACCCGTCCGACAATACCCTCGGGCACCAGCTTGTGGCTCTCGGTCTTGTCCTGGAAATAGCGGTCACCGCTACCGGCCCTCATGGCGTCGATGGAACCCATGCCCCGATAAATCTTGTAGGTCCGGCCCTGGTAGAGGATGGTCTCTCCCGGACTCTCATCCGTTCCGGCCAGCATGCTGCCCATCATGACCGAATTGGCCCCGGCGGCCAGGGCCTTGACCACATCACCGGAGAACTTGACACCTCCGTCGGCGATGAGGGTCCGACCGAAGCGGCGGCAGACCTTGGCCGACTCCATGATGGCCGTGAGCTGGGGCACTCCCACTCCGGCCACCACCCGGGTCGTGCAGATGGAGCCTGGCCCGATGCCGACCTTGACCCCATCCACCCCGGCCTTGATCAGAGCCTCGGCCCCGTCGGCAGTGGCCACGTTTCCGGCAACCAGCTGACATTGCGGAAAGGCCGACTTGATGGCCTCCGCCGAACGGATAATATTTCGGGAATGGCCATGGGCGGAGTCAAGGACGATCAAATCCACCCCGGCCGACAACAGGGCCGCCACCCGCTCGTCCCGGTCACCGCCGACTCCCACGGCCGCCCCGACTCTGAGCCGTCCGTGGCCGTCCTTGCAGGCGTTTGGGTACTTGCGGACCTTCTCGATGTCTTTGATGGTCAAAAGGCCCTTGAGCTTGCCCGCGTCGTCGACCACGAGCAACTTTTCGATCCTGTTTTCGTGCAGAAGACGCTTAGCCTCTTCCTGGCCGATGCCCACCGGCACGGTCACCAGGTGTTCGCTGGTCATGACCTCGCTGACCTTGATCGAGGGATCCGTCACGAACCGGACGTCCCGGTTGGTGACGATGCCCACGAGGAGATCGCTTTCCACCACCGGCAGACCGGAGATGCGGTAACCCTCCATGAGTTCGAGAACCTTGCCCACCGTGTCCCCCGGAGCGACCACGATGGGGTCGATGATCATCCCGCTCTCGGACTTCTTGACCTTTTCCACCTCCAGACGCTGCCGCTCGATGGACATATTCTTGTGGATGACCCCTATGCCCCCGGCCCGGGCCAGATAGATGGCCATTCTAGACTCGGTCACCGTATCCATGGCCGCGCTCAACAGGGGCACGTTCAGAGAAATCTCGGGCGTGACCAAGGTGGAGATGTTGACTTGGTCCGGCAGGACCTCGGAGTACCTGGGAAGGAGAAGAACGTCATCGAAGGTCAAACCCGTGCCAACAATCTTGTCCATGAAATTGCTCCTGAGTTGACGGATCCGGAGTCAGGCCCCGAAAAAACGGGTGGAGCTCCGATCCGTTGAATTCTTAGAGTCCGAGGTAGGCCTTCTTGACGTCCTCGTTGGCCAGGAGATTTTGGGCCGTGTCGACCATGGTCACCCGGCCGTTCTCCATGACATATCCCCTGTGGGCTACCTTCAGGGCCTGGTTGGCGTTCTGCTCCACGAGGAAGATCGTAGTGCCATGTTCGGTGTTCAATTGGGAGATGATTTCAAAAATCTGCCTGATGACCAGCGGAGCCAGTCCAAGGGACGGTTCGTCCAAGAGGAGGAGCCTCGGCCTGGCCATCAACGCCCTGGATATGGCCAGCATCTGCTGTTCCCCGCCGCTGAGCGTCCCCCCGGCCTGGTGTCTCCGTTTGGCCAGGATGGGGAAGAGGCCAAAAACCATGTCCAGATCCTGCTTGATGCCGATCTTGTCTCGACGCAGATAGGCTCCCATGTCGAGGTTCTCCATGACCGTCAGGTAGGGAAAAATGAGCCTGCCCTCGGGAACCTGGGAAACCCCCATGGCCACGATGGCGTCAGCCGTCTTTCCCGTCAGGGAGCGGCCTTCAAAGACGATATCGCCGGACCGTGGAGGAACCACCCCGCAGATGGACATGAGGGTCGTGGTCTTGCCGGCCCCGTTGGCACCGATCAGGGTGATGATCTCGCCTTGCTCGACGCTGATGGACACGTCTTCAAGGGCCTGGATGTTGCCGTAGAAGGTGTCGATGGATTTGACCTCAAGCATCGGCGTCCTCCCCCAGATAGGCCTTGATCACCCGTGGATCCTTGGCGATCTCCTGCGGGGTGCCGACGGCGATGCCCTGTCCGTACTCCATGACATAGACTCGGTCCGACAGGCTCATAACCACCTTCATGTCGTGTTCAATGAGCAGGATGGAGATGTCCTCTTCGTCCCTGATCTTTCGGATCAGAACATTCAGGCTGGCCGTCTCCTGCGGGTTCATGCCCGCGGCCGGCTCGTCCAGCAGAAGAAGGAATGGGTCCGTGGCCATGGCCCGAGCTATCTCAAGACGGCGCTGAGCCCCATAGGGAAGATTGCAGGCCGTCTCGTTCACGAAGCGCTCCAGGCCGACCTTTTCCAGGAGATGATAGCTGGCGTCCACCGTGGCCTGTTCCTCGCGCATCGTCGTAGGGCCCCGGAGGACCGCACCGAGAATCCCGCTTCTGGTCCGGGAGTGACGGCCGATCATGACGTTCTCCAGGACCGTCATGTTTGGGAACAACCGGATGTTTTGGAAGGTTCTGGCCATGCCCTGGGCAGTGACCAGATTTGGTTTCATCCCGTTGATCCGTTTTCTGTCTCCCTTGCGCGACCGGATAAAGATGTCCCCATCCGTCGGGACATAGATGCCCGTGATGCAGTTAAAGAAGGTAGTCTTGCCGGCTCCGTTGGGCCCGATCAGGGCCACGATCTCCCCACGGTCGACCCGGAGGGAAACCCCGTCCAGGGCCCGAAGGCCTCCAAAGTCCATGGCCAGACCCTGGACGTCCAGCATGGTCGTTGCAGTATTCATGTCCGTGTCTGTCCTTGTTCGCTTTCGTCTCTGTCCTCGACGGACCTAGGCCTTGGCGCCGGTCTCTTTGGCCTGGCCCTTGTAGGTGTAGTGTCGTTTCGGGGTGGAAATGAGGCCCTGGGGTCGAAAGACCATCATCAGGACCATGGCTGCTCCAAAAATGAGCATCCGATATTCGGAAAAAGCCCGCAGATATTCCGGAAGCAGGATCATGATGAATGCCGCCAGGATAACACCGAGGATGGATCCCATGCCGCCCAGAACGACGATTGAGAGGATAATAGCCGATTCCAGAAAGGTGAAGCTGGCCGGATTGATGAACGTCGTCTTGGCGGCGAAGATGACCCCGGCAAAGCCCGCCCAGGTCGCCCCCAGGGAAAAAGCCATCAGCTTGGTCTTCATCTTGTCGATGCCCATGGCCTGACAGGCGATCTCGTCCTCGCGCAAGGCCATCCAGGCCCGGCCGATCCGCGAGTCCTGCAGGCGGTTGACCACGAAGATGGTCACGATGACCATGGCGATCATCAGATAATAGATGTAGACTGAGGCCTGAGTCACGCCCATCTCCATGCCGAAGAAGCCCGGGCGGCTTATGTTGGCGATGCCGCTCGGGCCCTGGGAGAACTCGTTCCAGTTTTCAAGGATCAGGCGGATGATCTCGCCGAAGCCCAGGGTGACGATGGCCAGGTAATCCCCCCGCAGCCTGAGGACCGGAAAGCCCAGCAAGATGCCGAACAGGGCCCCCAGAGCTCCGCCCAGGGGCAGAACCAACCAGAATCCGAGTCCGAAGTGGTAGTTCAGCAGGGCGTAGGTATAGGCCCCCACGGCGTAGAAGGCCACATAGCCCAGATCGAGCAGCCCGGCCAGCCCGACCACGATGTTCAGTCCCAGGCCCAGCATGACGTAGATGAGGGCCGTGATCATGATGTTCACCTGATAGGTTGACGTGATCAGCGGAAAGACCGCGGCCGCGGCCAGAAGAAATGCCCCGGCCGGCAGGAAAAATCTTGGCTGGGTCATGATCTGCCTGATCATCGTCTGGACTTTGCCCCCCTGGTCCCCGTCCGAGGACCCGCCTCGATTCCGGCGCTCCATGAGGTACCGCCAGACAAAGGACAGGACAAAGCTCCCCAGGCCGATCCAAAGGACGTTTTCCCATCGCCACTCGATGGTCTTGTTGACCGTGTTCACCCGAATGACCATTATCGGAAAGGTCAGAAACATGAACCAGATGGAGACGAGAAGGGATTTCTTGAGACCGTTCATGCGATAGTCACCTTGCTTCGCTGTTCGTGATCGTCGGCCCGGCAAAAAGCCCGCCGGGCCAAGCCGTCAGACCTTCTGGGTGGTCGAGCGCCCCAGGATGCCCGCCGGCCTGAAAATGAGGATCAGGACCAGCAGTGAAAAGGCGAAGACATCCTCATAGTCGCTTGAGATGTACCCGGTTCCGAAGCTCTCGGTCCAGCCCAGGACCAGACTGCCCAGAACCGCCCCGGGAATGGATCCGATCCCGCCGAGCACGGCCGCGGTAAAGGCTTTGATGCCGGCGATGAATCCGATGTAGAAATTGATCTGCCCGATGTGCGAGGCGATGAGCACCCCCCCCAAAGCGGCCAGGGCCGAACCGATGATGAAGGTCGTTGAGATGATGCGGTCCACGTTGACCCCCACGAGCATGGCCATCTTCCGGTTCTGGGCCGTGGCCCGCATGGCCTTGCCCATCTTGGTGAACTTGATGAGCATGGTCAGAAGAATCATGGCCACCGCCGCCACCAGGATGATGAGCAGATCCGATTCGGCCATGGTGCTGTAGTAGGGCTTCATGAACTCGAACTTGGGGATCAGCCGAGGAAAGGGCAGGAAGTCGGAGGTCTGGGCCAGCAGGACGTAGTTCTGCAGGAAAATGGACATGCCGATGGCGCTGATCAGGGGGGACAGCCTCGGGGCATGCCGCAGGGGCCGGTAGGCGATCTTTTCCAGGGTGAAGCCGTAGGACATGGAATAGATGACCGCCACCAGTGAGGCCAGGACCAGGATCGATATCCCGCTGAAGCCCATCATGGACAGGACCCCGGCCACGATCAGAGCCGTGAAGGCTCCGATCATGTAGATCTCGCCGTGAGCGAAATTGATCAGTTCGATGATGCCGTAGACCATGGTGTAGCCCAGAGCGATGAGCGCGTAGATGGCTCCCCTGGTCAGACCGCCGAAGAAAAGTTCCCAGAAATAGTCCATTGTCGATCGCCGTGGGCTTGAGCGTGAATCCGCGGGCCAAGGCCGCGGTCAAAATGGCAGGGACAGGCCATGGGCCTGTCCCTGCGGATCGTGACGGAGATGAGGACGGTTGCGGACTCCGTCCCGGAACTAGTTGAGTTCCTTGTAGACCCCATTCTGGACCTGATAGACCGAGAAACCGGCCCCTTCGGCGTCGCCCTTGTCGTCGAACTTGATCTTGCCGATGGGGGTGTCGACGTACTCGGTGCGCAGGGCCGTGACCAGCTTGTCATAGTCGGTACCGCCGGACTTCTCGATGGCGTTCAGCAGGGCCAGGGCCGCAGTGTAGGCCTGGTCGAAAAAGGCGCCCGGCTCGGACCCGAAGGCGGCCTGATGCTCGTCGCGGGCCACTTTGTACAGGGGATTGCTCGAAATGTCCTTGGGACCGGTGGCGTACACGCCCTCGGCATCCGGACCGGCCACCTTGATGAAGGTGTCATCCTTGACGCCGTCGTCGGACAGGAACGGGGTGTCCATGTTCTTCTTGCGCATGGTGCCGACGATCTTGGAGGCCTCGGGATGGTAGCCGCCAAAGACCACGCAGTCTGGCTTGGACCGGCCGACCTTTTGGACTACGGCCGAGTAGTCGACGGCCCCGGGGGTCACGCCTTCAAAAAGAACGACTTCGCCCTTACCGGTCAGATAGTCCTGGACAAAGGTGGCGAATCCCTTGCCGTAGTCACCTTTGTCATGGATGATGGCGATCTTCTTGGCCCCGAGTTTGTCAATAATGAAGTCAACGGCGACCTTGGCCTGGTCATTGTCAGGGGCGATGGTCCGGAAAAAGTTCGGGTACTCGCCACTCTGGGTGAGGGGCGGATTAGTGGCCGAGGGGGACATGCAGACCTTCTTGGCGTCGCGGTAGATGCCCATGGCCGCCTTGGTTGCCCCGCTGCAAATGTGGCCAAGGATGACGTCGGCCTTGTCGGAGACCAGCTTGGTGGCCGCGTTGGTGGCCATCTCGGGCTTGCACTGATCGTCCTGGGCCACGACCACGATTTTCTTGCCCAGCACACCACCCTGAGCATTGTACTTGTCGGCCACAAGCTTGGCGGCATTCAGGGTCGGCAGGCCATAGGAGGCCAGGTCACCGCTGTGGGCTCCGGCAACGCCAAGGATAATCGTGTCCTGGGCCAAAGCCGGACCGGCCAGACACCCGAGGCAGAAGGCGGCCAGGACGAACCTGCCCAGCAAGGCACGCAACGAACTTTTCATGGAACCCTCCCGAAGAAATTGAAAAAAGTTTGAGAAACCATGCCCGCCCCGATAGAACCGAACCTTCGACGCGAAGGACCGGGCGAAAGAAACCGGACCGGGCTCGATACCGCTTTAGAATAAGCGACGTTAGGTATCATCAAGCCTTTTGGGCTGTCAAATCCCGATCCGGTCCGGTCTTCGCATCGGATGAGACAGATTTCCTTCCCGGACGTTTTTTGGAGATCAGACCTTTTAAGTCGTCAGCCGCTTCGTCCTCGGATCCGGCCGGGGCCAGGAAATGCATCACCCCCTTCGGTGAAATCCAATGCCAGCCTTTGGGTTCCTTCAAAAGCTGAGCCCCCCGGCTTTCGAGATACTCGACATTCAGAGCCTCGGCCGCGCCCTGCTCGATCTCCCGCAAAAGATCCTGCCCCTCGAAGACCATGCTCGCCGAACGCTGGATCTCCAGGGCGGCCTGCACGATGTCCAGCAGGGCCACCCCCGGCTCCGCCTTTTTGGCCGTCAGAGCCTTCTCGAGGTTCTTCAGGTCGGAGGCAAGATTTTTTATCTCCCCCAAAGTCAAGACCCTGGCCCGCTCGGCTCGTTCCGTGACTACACGGGTCAACCGCTGCTGCATCTGTCTACCCATGACTTCTCCCGCTGTTCGTGATTGAATTCCTTGCCTAAAAACACGGTCTCGGTCTGGATTTGTCCAGTATTCCCATTTTGGCAGGAGCGACCGGACGATCGTCCCCTTGAGGAATTACGATGATTCCGTGCAAACGATTGGGCATGAACACCCAATCGTCCAATTTGATTGGAAAGCGAATTCTGGACGTCTTCACCAATTTATCCGTCGCCACCATCCTAGCCCAGTCCATAACATCTTTAGCAGGCTACCCGGTCCGGGTATAATCATAGCCGACGGCCAAGGAAACGAACCGGCAGAGATGCATGCGGAAATCGAATCTCGTCGACCCGCCTTTTCATGCATATCAGACTGGGAAAAAAGCTTGTGTGCACAAAATGCCATCAATCTTTCTATAATTGGTGGACCGATCTGACTTCTCGTCAGATGTGCATATTTCCACGAAGCATGGCGGTCAACACCGTAACGCATCGCCAACCGTGGCCGTGATGTCAAATAATTGTCCGAAGACGAGCCTTTCCTCGATTCCGAACCTCCGCACCACATCTTCAAAACCCCACAAGCCCCTTGCCCTGAAAGCCGGATCGTGGAAGAAAGGCCCATGCCCGTTGGGCCGAACCATCCAACTCCAAGCAAGGAGAACCCGCCATGAAACATTGCCTGACCATCCTGACCGTCCTTGTTCTGACTTTGACCCTATCTCTGCCGGCCATGGCCGACGATATCCCGGACCTGACCGGTACATGGGAGGGAACCAGGAGCAGCATGGTCCACCATGGAGACAAGACCGTCTTTGTCGAGGAAAGCCCGGGCATGACCTATGTCATCGAGCGTCAGGAAGGCCGATTGATCATGGGCCGCAAAATCACCGTCCGCAAGGTCGACGGCCAAAAACACGACGAGCCCTTTGTCGGTGTGATCAGCGCCGATGGCTCGGCAATCAGCCTGGCCGACTTTGAGGCTGGATACGCTTTCGGCCGAATCCTCGGACCGGCCGACCTGGAAATAACCTATCTGTCCGACGGCACCAGCCCGACGGACAAGAACATGGTTGCCGGAATCCACCGCCTGAAGCGGACACAATAGAGGAACCGGACGTTGATCGACCACCGAAACGGAAACGACCGGACAAGGGCCAGTGGATTGCGCCTCCCTTGCTTTTTCCACGAGTTGGACCCAACCCTCGAAGCCACCCTCGCTTCGAGGGCGGCCCGTTTTCGGGTTGACATCGGCCCCTGATACCTGTCAGGAAATCAAACCATCTGACCGCAAGACGAAACCTTAACAACACCCGGGGAACGAACACCGCCCATGCACCTTCACGTGAACCCCAAGCCACGGAAGAACCGTTACCGCAGTCGTTCTCGAGCTCCGTTCATTCCGAACCTGAAACGACTGATCAACGGTCTGGGGAAGGTCCGGCCCTCACTTCCGACCTGGCGGCCCCGGCCCTGGTCCGTACCCCGGCTTTCCTGGTCGGCCTTCGACCTGCCCCGATTTCGGCCCCTGACCGCCCGTCTGGTCATGCCTCTGACCGTCGCTGCCTTGATCTTGGCCTTCACGGCCCTGGCCGTGGCACTTCTGACCACAGACCCGACCCAGGAAACGGCCGTGGCCGCCGTACCTCCGATCCCCCCGCCGGCTAGACAGGAAATTCTGACCCAGACCCCTCTCGAACCCCAGCACCCGGTTGTCTCGGGTCCGGAGACCACGACAATTTCAGAAACCGTCCATCCAGGCCAGACCCTATCGGACATTCTGAACCCCTACCTTAATGTTGCCGATATTCACTCCACGGCCGCCCGTTGCGCCGAGGTCTTTCCAGTCACCCGGTTCAGGGTTGGCCAGCCCTATACCATCACCCTTTTGGACGATCTCATCTCCGAATTCATCTACGAGATCGACTCTTCGGAACAGCTTGTCATGAATTTCGGTTCCTCCGGCCTGCAAGGCGTTGAACGCCAGGCCATCGCCTACGACCTGTCGATCAGATCCGTGGCGGGGACCATCACCTCCAGCCTGTTCGGGGCTGTGGACAAATTGGGAGAAAAACCCGAACTGGCCATCAGACTGGCCGACATCTTTGGATGGGACATCGATTTCGTCCGGGACATCAGGGAAGGGGACGGTTTCCGCCTTGTGGTGCAGGAGCGGTTCCGGGAAGGGGAATTTTCGGGCTACGGCCCCATCCTGGCGGCCACCTTCACCAACCAGGGAAAAACTTTCCAGGCCTTTCGCTTCGAGGACCGGGCCGGTCGGGCCGACTACTACGACGAAAACGGCCGCTCCATGCGCAAGGCATTCCTTAAGGCGCCATTGTCCTTCACCCGCATCTCGTCGGGCTATACCAACAGCCGATTTCACCCGATTCTGAAAACTTGGCGGCCCCATCACGGCATCGACTACGCAGCCCCCACGGGCACGCCAATCATGACCGTGGGTGACGGGGTGATCTCGGCCCGAAGCTACGACAACGCCGCTGGCCGTTACGTCAAGGTCCGACACTCCAACGGGTACGAGTCCATCTACAACCACATGTCTAAATTCGCTTCAGGGACGAACCCGGGCTCCCGGGTCAAGCAGGGTCAGGTCATCGGCTACGTCGGGACCACAGGCTACGCCACCGGTCCACATCTGGACTTTCGGGTCAAGAAAAACGGCGAATACGTGAATCCGCTGACAATCAAGTCACCTCCGGCCAATCCGGTCCCTGCCGAGCACATGGCCGCCTTCCAAATGGAGCGGGAACGCCTCCTGGCCCTGATCAACGTCGAGGACTCTCAAGATCTGGCCGCGACCACGGACCGGCCAAGGTCCGGGTCCGGATCCTGACCCACCTCAGCCGAACAGACAGCGACTGACGTCGCCGATTCTGGTCCACCCCGCCTGATCCTGTTGCCCGGCCTTGGGATGAAAAACAGGGGTGTAGCCAAGTCTCCCGGCCTGACGAAGCCGAAGGGCATGGCTGAACACCGGACGGACCTGCCCGTTTAGATCCACTTCCCCCCAGAACACCGCTCCCTCGGGCAGGGCCCGGTCCCGAATGGACGACAGAATGGCCACGGCCAGACCAAGATCCAGGCCTGGATCGGTCAGCTTGAGTCCCCCGCCGATCTTCACGTAGATGTCCATCTGGGACAAATTGAGCTTAAGCCGTTTTTCCATCACCGCCAGGATGAGGTTTAGGCGATTGGCCTCCAGGCCCACTGCCGTCCGGCGGGGAAAGGCCAGGTAGGATTTGCACGCCAGGGCCTGAACCTCCACGGCGAAGGTTCTGTGCCCCTCGGCGGCCATGACCAGAGCCGTGCCGCTCAGGCCAGGATCCCGGGCCTGGAGAAAGAATGTCGCCGGGTCGTCCACTATTTTAAGCCCTTCTTTGGCCATCTCCAGGACCAGAAGCTCGTCCGAGGGTCCGAACCGGTTCTTGATCACCCGCAACAGCCGGTAGAGATGCTGGCGATCCCCTTCCAGATAGAGGACCGTGTCCACCATGTGCTCCAGAATCTTGGGTCCGGCGATCTGGCCGTCCTTGGTCACATGGCCCACGAGGACAACGGCCGTGCCGGTCTCCTTGGCCTTGTCGATAGCCTGCACGGCCACGGACCGGACCTGGCCGACGCTCCCCGGCAAACCCGGAGCCTGGGACGAGGTCATGGTCTGGACCGAATCCAGAATCAGAAGATCGAGACCCGGATTCTGGTCCATAAGCTGCAGAGCCTCGTCCAGCCTGTTCGTGGCCAAGGCCGTCAACCCTGGCCCCAGAAGGCCTAAGCGGTCGGCCCGGCCGCGCAGTTGCGCCAGGGATTCCTCTCCGGAGACATAGGCCGCCCGTCCCTGCCCCCTGGCCAGAGCGTAAGCCAGTTGCAAAAGCAGGGTCGATTTCCCGATACCCGGCTCCCCGCTGAGAAGAATGGCCGCACCAGGTTCCAGTCCACGCCCCAGCACAGCGTCCAGGCCCGACATCCGGGTCGAAATGGCCTCGCTTTCAGGGTCGAGGGCCTCCTCCAAAAGTATGGCCCCGCTCGAACGGCCCTCCTGCCCTCCTGCCGGACCGGCGACTCCAAGCTCCCTGGCCAGGGTATTCCACTCGCCGCAGGCCTTGCACTGGCCCTGCCAGCGGGACGTTCCTTGGCCGCAGGCCGAGCATACATACCATTCCTTTTCCCGTCCTTCTTCGCGGGTCTTGCCCATGTCCGCTCCCTGTCGCCCTTCAGAACAAGGACGGCCCAAAAATTCTCGGCCCGGCCGGGCCGTCCTCGAGTCTGAAACCCAGGCCTTCAATTTCTGCCCGAAGGCCGTCGGCACCCGAAAAATCCCTGCTCTCCCGCAAAAAGCCCCGCCGAACCACCAGATCCCGGACCTCGGCCGGGACGTCGGTCCAGACTAAGGGCAGGGCCCTTCTGTCCAAAATTCCGAGGACCTCGTCCACCTGGAAGAGGGCATCCAGACAGATCCGGGCCTCCCGGTTCCACCCGGCCCGGCCTGCGGATAGGCGGTTGATCTCCCGGCAGAACTCGAACAGGGCCGGCCAGAACTTGAAGATCCCCAGGTCCGCATCCAGGGTCTGACGGAAGGACCGATGCAGATCGAACGCGGCCTGCCTGACTTCAGCTCCGGCCTCTTCACGAAATTCCACGGCCCCAGCCTCTTCATGACCGGAACAGGCCCGAAGCATGGCCGCCGTCTCCTGGACCCGCTTCTGGTTTTTGGCCCACATGGCCAAGGTTTCGTCTCCGGCGTCGAGGCTCCGCCTCCAGGCTGCCGACAAAAGCCACATCCGCAGCGCATGGGCGGACCATCCCTGGGCCAGTAGACCGTCTAGGCCCGAGTCCTGATCGGATCCGCCCCGCACCGGACCGCTGGCGCACCAACACCCCGGAACCAAGCCCAGGGCCCGCCAGATGCCCCCAACATTTTCGATATGGGGAAAGACCTGATCAGACCCGGCCATGAAGAGCCGTATCCGCTTCGGGGCCAAAAGCCCGGCCCAGGCCATCTGCAGATGCCAGGACGGGCGAACATTGCCCCATTTCGTCTTAAAGACCGTGCCCTCTTTCAAATCCTGGAGAGTGGCCCGCTTGAGCAGAGTGAAGTCCCGTGGATCGTCCTTGGCGTAGCGTTCCAGGTCGACGGTCTTGCCCGGGCTCAATTTGTCCGTATCCATTCCGGACAACTCACCGTACCCGGAGTCACGCTGAACGTCGTAGTAGAGGGACCTGAGCTTCTCGTAGGCCAAACCCTTGTTTAAGAGTTCCGTGCAGACCCCTGTCATTCCCTCGGCGTCGCTGCCTCCGAAAATCAGGGCCGAATTCGAGGCCACGCCCATAATCCCGCAAAGCTTAGCGATCCGGTCCCTTTGCCCGTGACAAAAGACCTCCCGGGTCTGTCCGGCAGATCTGGCCGCAGCCACGGCCCGATCGTCGAAATCGGCCAGGCCCACCGCCGTCTGGGCCGTGAAACCCTCACGGCCCAAATACCTGGCCAGCACGTCCAGATGAAGCAGTCGTCGCCAGAACTCCAGATCGCCGGTCCTGTCCAGGCTGGGTCCAGGGGTGTAGAGGACATTGACGTCCCGTGAAGAAAACGGGCGGACCGTCCGGGATTCGTCGAGCCCGCCCAGGGCTGGGCCCTCGTCCTCCCTGCCCGCGTAGAGAGAAGTGCTCAGGTAGCGGTCCCCGGCGTCGGGAAGAATGACCACCACAAGGCCTTTGGCCATGTCGGCGGCCACATCCAGTGCCCCGGCCAGGGCGGCACCTCCGCTCATGCCGATAAACAGCCCTTCCTTGCGTGCCGCATCCCGGCACAACCCGAAGGCCCGCTCATCCTCGACGTGAACGACCTCATCGAGAACGCTCCGGTCGTAGATACCCGGAGGATAGGACTCCTGCATGTTTTTAAGTCCCTGAATCTTGTGGCCGGCAAAAGGCTCAACCCCCACCACCCTCACTGCCGGGTTCAGAGTCTTGAGCCCCCGACACAGGCCCATGGCCGTGCCCGTGGTTCCCAGGCAGGCCACCACGCAGCTAACCCTTCCCTCGGTCTGCTCCCAAATCTCCCTGGCCGTTCCAAGGCAATGGGCTTCGATGCTGGCCGGGTTGTTGTACTGGTCCATGAGCACGTAGCGGTCGGGTTCCTCCCGAGCCAGACGATAGGCCTCCTCAATGGCCCCGTCCGTGCCGAACCGGGCCGGAGTCTGGATGAGTTCGGCCCCGTAGGCTCTCAGGATGCTCTTGCGCTCCTCCGAGGCCGCCTCGGACATGACCAGAGTGATGGCATAGCCTTTCACAGCGCAGACCATGGCCAGACCGATACCCGTGTTCCCTGAAGTGGCCTCGATGACCGTCTTGCCAGGTGCGAGTTCGCCGCTCTTCTCGGCCGCCTCGATCATGGCCAAGGCCACCCGATCCTTGATGGATCCGCCGGGATTAGCGGACTCGAGCTTGGCGGTCAGAGTCACGTCTGGATTCCGGTTCAACCGTCCGATCTTGATCAGCGGAGTGCGCCCGATGGCCCCCAGCACGTTTTCAGCAATGTCCACGCCCATTCCTCCCTGGATCAGTCCCCCGCCCGGACGCCCAAAACGGCCTTGATCGTCAACTGGATCCGCATCAATCCTTCGTAGTTCGATTTCTGGGGACAGAAGGCCACCTGGAGTTCATGTCCCTTCAGGTCTGTGGCCGTCCACTCCGGACCGGCCCTCCAGAACTGGGCCTGCATGGTCGTTCCGCACTCCGGATCCCTCAGTGTCAACCCGAGGTGCAGGCGGTCTCGGCCCAAAAGTCTGGAATCCCGGACCTCCAGCCATCCAGACCTGAAGACCGGTCGGGGATTGCCCGGACCAAAGGGCTGCATCAATTCGATCTCATCCAGAAGCACCGGGGTGATGTCTTGAAACGGCAAAGCCATATCCAAAACGATTTCCGAAGGACCCGGACGGCGACCCAATTGCTCCAGGACGACCTCAGAAAAGAGCCCCTCGAAGGCCTCCAGACGCTCCGGGGGCAGACTGCAGCCAGCCGCGTGTCGATGGCCTCCGAATCTTGTCAAAAGTTCCGAGCACCTGGTCAATCCTTGGAAGAGATCGAAATCGCCTGCGCTGCGGCCAGAGCCCTTGAGACCCTCGTGGTTGGCGGTCAGGACAATGGTCGGAACGTGGAACTCCTCCACGATTCGTGAGGCCACGATGCCGATAACCCCCTGATGCCAATCCGGGCCGTACAGAACAAATCCAGCCCGGCCCAGAGCCGTCTGCCCCATGGCCTGGACCCGGGCCTCGTCCAGGATCCTAGCCTCCTCGGCCCGGCGATTGGAGTTGAGAACGTCGAGCTTCCGGGCCATCCGTCCGGCGGCGGCCTCGTCTTCGGACAAGATCAGGTCCAGAGCCATTTCCGGATCGTCAAGCCGACCGGCCGCATTGAGCCTCGGGGCCAGGCCGAAGCCGATGGAGCCGGTGCCCACGGATGCGTCCGTCTCCATGCCGCAAACCCGCTTCAGGGCCCGGATACCCGGCCTCGGGGAATCCTTGAGCAGGAGCTGGCCATTCTTGACCAGAATCCGGTTTTGGCCCTTCAGACTGACAACGTCGGCCACGGTTCCCAGGGCCACCAGGTCCAGGAATTGACGCATGTCCACGACCGGTCCCGGCAATAGACGATTGAGGGCCGCCGCCAGAAAAAACACCACGCCCACCCCGGCCAGGGACTTGGATGGCCAGTCCAGGACCAGGGGATTGATGAGGACGTCGGCCGGAGGCAGCTCCGGACCCGGGGCATGGTGGTCGGTCACGGCCACGAACAGGCCCAGTTCCTTGGCCCGAGCGATGGGTTCCAACGCATTGGTCCCGCAGTCCACCGTCAGCAGAACCTTGGCCCCGGCCTCGGCCAAATTCTCGATCCCGTGGACGCTCAACCCGTAACCGTCGTCCCGGCAGGGCAGGAAATGCTTAGCAACCACCCCCCGCCTGGCGCAAAAATCCCTGACCAGGGCCGTGGCCGTGACTCCGTCCACGTCATAATCTCCCCAGACGACCAGTGCCCCTCTCTCTTCCAGGGCCATGGCCAGACTCCTGGCTCCTTCAAGGAGCCCCGGCCACTCCTCCAGGGGTTTGAGCAGGGAAAGATTCGGGCAGAGAAAACGACGGATATCCTCCGTCGATGTCAAACCCCGCAGAGAGAGAATCCGGGCCAGGATCGGGGAGATGCCCAAGGTGTCGGCTTGTGGACCATCCATGGCCCTGGACTCTGGCCGCATCGTCCATTTGGTGCATGTGCGAGTCATTTTCTGATACGGGAAGTGGTTGGGGTTTGGCACGTGAAGGCTAGAAAAGAACGCCGTGGACCGAGGCTCCACCGTCCAGACACTCTGCCGCCGCGGCCACGGCCGCGTCCGTTCGGTCCTTGCCAGTCAGGGAAGCCAAGATGCGCCGTTCGTCGTCCACTGCGTCCGGCCCGGTCAGGACCAGACCGTCAGCCAAGCAGAGGATTGCAGACGCCTCCTGAAAGGCCGGAGCCGAGAGCGGGGCGTGGTGCCAGCTGATGGGTTCGGTGATCTCGTCCGGCAGGTTCCAGCTCCGCAGGGCCAAGGCGCCGATCAGGGCGTGGTCGATGCCCCAGTGGGCCTCCTCGGCCTCGAGCAGGGGTACCCCATCCTTGACCGCCAGAACGTTGATGGCCCGCCAATGATCGGGCCGCAGAAGGACCGTGAAGAGCTTACCCATGTCGTGGAGCAGGCCAGCCGTGTAGATGATGGATGGATCCCGGTGTTCCAGGACATTGGCCACGGTTCGGGCCGTCAGGGCCACGGCGAACCCGTGACGCCAGAAACTCTCCAGGTCGAAATCGTTCGGATCGATCCGTTTGTTTACGGAGCGCAGGGCCACGAACAAAACCATGGTCCTAATTTCTTTCATCCCCAGAATCGACACGGCCCGGTCCAGAGTCGATATCTGGGACTGCAACCCGTAGTAGGCCGAGTTGGCCGTCTTCAGAATCGCAGCGCTCAGACCAGGATCCCGGTTCACGGCCCGGGCCACGTCGGCCAGGGAGCCCAGGGAGTCTTCCGCCGTCAGGATGAACAGATCCCTAATCAGGACTGGGGAAAAGGGCAGAATAGATTGGACCTCGGACAGGCCGGCCAGGAAATCCTGCCCCTGCTGAAAATCCACCGCTACTCCTTGGCCTGATCCAAAAGCTCGAGAGCCTTCTTGTAGTCCTTGGGAACCAGGTTGTGCTTCTGGAGGTAGGCCACGAACTGTCTGGCTTCCTTCAGCTCCGGGTTGAGCTTGAGTGCCTGGAGAAGGTGGTCGATGGTCTTGGGAACGTCGTCCTGGGCGAAATGGGCCCTGGCCATGTTGTAATGAAGGTTCTCGTCGTGAGGGGCCAACTCACTGGCCCGGGAGTAATATTCCAGGGCTTGTTCGATCATCTTGTTCTTGCGCAGCTTGATGCCGAACTCGTTGAAGAGGTGCTTGTGCTCGGCCTCGAAGGCCGCATCCAAGTGAACGAGACGGTTGAAGATGTCGTTGCCCTTGTTCGTCTCGCCCCGGTCGAGATAGGTAAGCCCTAGGCCGAAGTTGGCCCTGATGTTCTCCTCGTCCACCTTGATGGCGTTGTTGTACTCGAACTCGGCGCTGAACGACTCCCCTCGGGTCCTGTGGCGGTCGGCCTTGGCAATGGTCTTGGTCAGCTCCCGCATCTTCGGATACACGGTTTGGGTGTAGAACTCGGGTTCCGGGGCAAACTTGTCGAGAAAATCATCCTTAGGCACCAGTTGTTTAGGGCCCGAAGGCACGTAGTTCACGTTCAGGGGCTGAACCTCGACGTTACCGTCCTCGATCTCTTTGACGAACCAATAGGTCTTCTGGACGGTCTTGCGGACCGTGGTCCCGGTCCCGACCTTGGCCACAGCCTCGGTGGAGAAAACCCCGCTCAGAAGTTCCCGGGGCTTTTCCTCCAGCCCATCGCCCTCGTTCGTCCCGCCGCTTTCGACTTCCTGATCCATGTGTCGCTCCTCGATCCTGATGTCCGGATCAAACGCCTCTCATGCTCTCGACAAAGTCTTGAACCGCCCGCGCCGGGTCATCGGCCCCGATGATGGGTCGACCGACCACTAAAAAATCTGATCCCTCTCGGACGGCCTGCTCCGGAGACATGGTTCGGGCCTGGTCTCCGACCTCGTCGCCCGGTCTTCTGATCCCCGGAGTGAGGACTAGATGCCCCGGACCGCAAAGGGCCTTGACCTTCTGGGCCTCGCGGGCCGAACAGACCGATCCGTCCAGCCCCATCCGCAGGCCTTCCCGGGCTAACCCGGCCACCTTCCCTGAATCGGCCGTATCAGGGTCCGCGACGCTGGTCAAAACGGTCACCCCCATGAGCAAAGGCCCTGGCTTTGCTACCTCGTTCCTGGCCGAAACCGCTGCTCTGAGCATGTCAGCCCCCCCCAGGAGATGGAGAGTAAGCATGTCCGCTCCACTAGCCGCCCCGCTGCGGACCGCTCCGGCCACGGTGTTGGGAATGTCCAGGAACTTCAAGTCCAGAAACACCTTGAAGCCCATCACCTTGAGTTCGGCCACGATATCCGGGCCACTTCGCACGAAAAGCTCCAGCCCCACCTTGACCCAAGGGACCAGTCCCCGCAGGGACCGGGCCACGGTCTGGGCTCGGTCCGGCGTCAGATCCAGAGCCACCACAAGTTCAGCCACGACACGCTCCCATCCCGGTCGCCCAGCCCGCAAGGATTCGGTCCATGAGTGTGGGATCGTATACCGGCCTAGTCTTTTCCGCAAGGCAGACGGCCCGCAGTGTGTCGTAAGCCCGGTCCAGATCGTCGTTTACCAGCCAATGGTCGAAGATACCCGCCCCGGAAATCTCCCGGGCAGCGTTCCGGAGCCTGACGGAAACGGCTTCGGGCCGGTCGGTGCCCCGCCCCGAGAGGCGAGCTTCCAAAGCCGCCTTGGATGGAGGAAAAACAAAGACGTAGCATCCCTGATTGAGGCTCTTTTGCAGTTGCCCGGCACCCTGGACGTCGATGTCGAAAATCACGTCCTGACCATTGGCCAGCATGTCCTGAACCTCGGCAAGAGGGGTTCCGTAGAGATTGCCGTGAACCTCGGCCCATTCGGCAAAAAAACCGGATCGCAGCCGAGACTCGAACTTCGTTCTGTCCCAAAAATGGTAGTCTACGCCGTCTGTCTCACCGGCCCTAGGGAGTCTGGTCGTGCAGGAGATGGAGAATCTGAAGGCCGGAAACTCCCCCTTCAATCGCTTGACCAGGGTGCTCTTGCCCGTCCCCGAAGGCCCACTGAGGATTAGGGCCATCCCTCTATGTTTGATCCGGTCCAAGGCTCTCATCCTCGGTCTCAAAACGCTGGGCGATGGTCTCGGTATGAATGGCCGAGAGAATGCAGTGGTTGGAGTCCATGACGATGATCGACCGCGTCTTGCGTCCCTGGGTGGCGTCGATGAGCCGCCCATCCTGACGGGCGTCCTCCCGCAGTCGGCGCATAGGGGACGAATTGGGGTTGACGATGGCTACCACCCTGGAACTTACGGCGGCGTTCCCGAATCCGATGTTCAGCAGTTTACTGTTTTTCATGCCCATGATTGGTGTTTCCCCGTCTTCGATCTTACTCCAGATTCTGAACCTGCTCCCGAATCTTCTCCAGACCGGTTTTAAACTCTACGACCATGACTCCCACGTCCTGACTCTGAATCTTGTTCCCGCATGTGTTTATCTCTCTAAAGCACTCTTGAAGCAGGAAATCAAGCCTGCGACCCAGTTCTCCCCCGGCCTTCATGGTCCTGTCGATTTCCGTGAGATGGACTTCGAGCCTAGTTAGTTCCTCGGAAACGTCGACCCTGTCCGAAATAATCACCAGTTCCTGAACCAGACGGGTATCGTCCATCTCCACCTTGAACCGGTCAAGCATGGACTCGACCCTGATCCGCATGGCTTCAAACCGATCCTGGGCACTGTTTTCGGCCCCGTATCGAATTTTGACCAGCAAACCTTTCAGAGCCTCAATCCTCGCGGCCATGTCCTCGAAAAGGGCCTGTCCCTCCCGAATCCTGGATTCGTCCCAGACGTTCACGGCTCGCCCGAACCAGTCAAGAAGGTCCTTGCGCAGCCCGGGGTCGAGTTCCTTTCTGCTTTCGGACCACAGGGAGGGAATCCTCAAAAAAACGTTCGGGTCCGGCTCCCAAGCCCTCTCCCCGGCCTCGCCGGCAAACTCCCGCAGCCCCTTGACCATGGCCATGGCTTGGACTCGGTCAAACCTGATCTCCACCAGTTCGGGGTCCAGAAGCTGAAGATCGAGATAGACGTCCACCCTCCCCCTGTTGGCCGTCCGCCGCAGGATCGTCTCCAGCTCGGCCTGCAGTCCGTTCAGGGCCTGGGGCAACTTCCATTTGACGTCGAGATGGCGGCCGTTGACGCTCTTGATCTCCCATCGAATGGACCAGGACCGGGAGTGCTCCACGGCCTGGCCGAATCCGGTCATGCTTCTGCTCATCCCTTCCTCCTCACCCAGGCCTTGACCTGGACCGCAAAGACCGCCCTGATGGCGGTCAGTTCGTTCTGGATCACCGCTCCGGCATAGTCGGGAAAAGTCCAGGGCTGAACGATCCAGCCGCCGCGCCCGTAGACGAGGGTCAAATCGGCCCAGACTCCCTTGCCGAGATAAACGCGGTGAGAAAAATTCTTGCCGGTGGCCAAAACTAGACGCTCCAAGGTCAAGAGGCCGGGATCCAGATTGACGGCCCGTTTTCCGTCCTGGCTCCAGGCCATCTCCAGGGCGTTGGTCCAATGTTTGACCTCGACCAGGGAGTCCATCCGTACCAATGGCCGGAAGGAGACCAGGCGGCGAAGGATAGGCTGCCCCAATTCCCGATCGTAGTAGGTCGTCTGGTCAAAGGGTAACGGATCGGAAACATGGTCCATTTCTCCAAACCGGGCCGCGAGGATCTCCTGCAGCTTCGTCCAGATCCGGTCCATCCCGGACGAAAGAATCGACATGCAGATCTTGGCCGGTCCCGGGTCCGCCAAGCTACTCATCCCTCTTCTCCATCACAGCGGACGAGGCACGCGTCATTATGGACTCCGCATGGCCGGACATCGACAAGGCGCCCCTTGGACATGGGACGCTCTCCCTCGTGCAGGACACAGGTCATGTATCGGCCGCAGACCCCCTTGCGCCCGGTTTCCGGCACAACACACATCCGAGGCAAAGAGGAAATCCGTTCCAAAAACGACTGTTTCCGTCCGGCCAGGATCTCCCGCAAAATTTTCGCCCGCTCTTTCTTCATTTTCTCCCCAACCTGCCCCGGCATGGTCGCCGCCGGAGTCCCGGGTCGGGGGGAAAATGGAAAAACATGCCCATAGGTCACGGGAAAAGAAAGGCAAAATTCCCTGGTTCGAGCGAAGTCTTCCTCTGTTTCGCCCGGAAATCCGACCAGAAGATCGACGCCGATTGCCGGACTGGGCCAGAACCGTTCGAGGTTCCGGATGAAATCCCCCACGGTCTCGGCGGTGTAGTGTCCCCGATTCATGGCCTTGAGTACGCGTGGGCTGGCGCTCTGAAGAGAAATATGCAGGTGAGGACAAACTAGGGTATGGCCCTCAAGGGTGTCCAGGGCCTTGGCTCCCAGTTCCGACGGCTCCAGCGATCCAAGACGAATCCTGGCCCGCCCGGCCCATTTCGGACTGAGCATCGAGCCCAGATCTGCCACCAGATCCCAAAAATCGATTCTGGGATGAAGATCCATACCAAACTGTCTGAGATTGATGCCGCTGAGGATGACCTCCGGAACGCCCCGCGAAAAGAGCCGATCCACTTCGTCGATCACTTCGTACGCCGGACGGCTTCGGGACGGACCTCGCGTTTCCGGAATGATGCAATAGCTGCATCGGTGCGAGCACCCATCCTGGACCTTAACCACGCCCCGGGCCCGGACTGATCCCTGCACGGCCAGGGGGGCAAACGTGTCTGCGAACTTCGGCACATCCGACGAATCTTCGTACCCATCCACTCCCCGGAGCAGATCAACCTTGCGGCCCTGGGGGATGGTCAAAACCCGGAAATCATCCCAGGCCCTTTTTGGCAGGGAAGCAGCACACCCTGTGGCCACCACTTTGGCCGTGGTTTTGGCCGCCAGGCTGCGTACCAGACGGGCCGACTCGTCCTCGGCCCGGGCGGTGACCGCGCAGGTGTTGATTAGGATCACGTCAGCCCTGCCGGGATCACGAACCTCATGCCAACCGAGCCCGGCCCAAGCTTCCCTCAAGGCCTGGCTCTCGTATTGGTTGATCTTGCAACCCAGGGTGTGGATATAGAAACGCATCGGCTCATGGTCCAAGAAATGTGGTCACATCTCCCTCTCCGAGCCCGACGATGGAGATGCCGACCTCGTTGGCGAAGGCCAGAGCCTCGGCCGGGTCAAAAAAAAGACTGCGCCCAGACTCCACGGCCAAGCAAGTGGCTCCGGCCCGGTGCATGTGATGCAAGGTACCCAGCCCCACGGCCGGCATGTCCAGACGGTGGTCCTGTCCGGGTTTGAAAACCTTGACCACAACACATCCCGGCCCGGCCAAATTTCCGGCCCGAAGGATGGTCGCGTCCGTGCCGTCTATGCCCTCCACGGCCACGACCATCCGTTCCCGGACGACCAGACACTGGCCGATGTCCAACCGCCCCAGTTCCTTGGCGATGGGCCAACCGTAGATCACGTCGGCCCTTTCCCGGGTTCCTGGAGAAAACTGGGTCAAAATTCCGGGGCGGGTGGCCAGCTCGGGCACGATATCCAGGGCCGAGGCCACGGCCATACCCTCGCCCTCGAACTCTCTGGCCACGGCCCGCAGAATGCTGTCGTCGCTACGTCCGGCCAGACGAAGAAGCAGCCTTGTCGCCCTGAAATCCGGACGGATGTCCAAAGCTCGGGGTTTGTTCACCGGTCCGGCAAAAACCACGGTCTCGACGCGATGTTTCTTGAAGAAAGAGATGATCCGGCCCAGTTGGCCGAGACGAAAAAACCGGAAGACATCCACGTCCTCGGCCAGTTCTGCCCGGGTTTCCCTGACGAATCCGGCGGCGATCACGCCCAGCCCCCGGTCTTTGCCGGCCCGGGCGACCATGGCCGGAAACTGCCCTCCTCCGGCCACGATGCCGAGTCGGCGGGCCCCGGTCATGGATTCAAGCCTATTCAGGATCGCCTTCACCCCGCTTCCCGGGTCCGGCCACCCCCCGCTTGGTAGTTCGCAAAAAATCGAGCAGGGCGACTATGGGGCCAAGATTCCCGAATTCGGCCTCCACGGCCTCCACGGCCGACTCCTTGCGCTGACCGCTCCGCCAGATGGTCTGGTAGGCCTTTTTGAGGGCTGAAATTTCTTCCCGGGTCAATCCGGCCCGCTTCAAACCGACCACATTAGGCCCATGAAGCTTGGCCCGGTCCCCGTTGGCCAGCATGAAGGGCGGGATGTCCTGGCTCACGGCGCTCTTGCCGCCGATGAACGCCATGTCGCCGATCCGCGTATACTGATGCACCGCAGCCAGACCACCGATCACGGTCCGCTGGCCGACATGCACGTGCCCTGCCAAGGTGGCCCCGTTGGCCAGAACCACTCCGTCCGCCAGACGGCAATCGTGGGCGATATGCGCATAGGCCATGACAAAACAGTCGGATCCGATCACGGTCTTGCCGGCTCCGGATGTTGAACCCCTGTTCAGGGTCGTGAACTCCCGGATCCGGTTGCGATCCCCGATCACCAGCCAGGTTTCCTCACCGTCATACTTGAGGTCCTGGGGATCGTCCCCCAGAGATGCGTAAGAGTGGACCTGGTTGTCTTGCCCGAGCCTCGTGTGGTGACGGATCAGGCTGTGGGAACCGATCATGGTCCGGTCGCCGATTTCACTATCCTCCTCGATCAGAGTAAAGGGGCCCACGACCACCCCCTGACCGAGCTTGGCCTTGGGGTGGACGATGGCCGTCGGGTGAATCGTCGTTTTCATCAGTCCTCCCGATCCACGATGGCTGCGGTCAGTATTCCCTGAGCCACGAGGCCTCCGTCCACTTTGGCCTCGGCCTGAATCTTCCAGAGGTTCAGCTTGTGTTTCATGTGCTCGACATGCAGATTGATCACATCTCCGGGAAAAACCGACCTTCGAAACCTAACCTTTTCGATCCCGGTGAACAGAAAGAGTTTTGTGGCGGCCAGATTCGGGATGCTCTTGGCGACAAGAATCGCCCCGGTCTGGGCCATGGCCTCTAGTATCAGTACTCCGGGCATGACCGGATAGTTCGGAAAATGGCCTTGAAAAAAAGGCTCGTTGATCGTCACGGCCTTGATGGCATCGGCGTATTTCAGGGATTCATAGCGGAGAATCCGGTCCACCAAGAGAAACGGATATCGATGAGGTAGCAGCTCGAGTATCTCGGTGCTGACGATTTCCCCGGTCAAATCTCGATTCATGCTCGCTCCTTCCCGTCATCTGTTGTCTGAAGGGTTTCCATCTTCTTTTCCAACTGCCTGACCCGTCGGGCCAGCTCCGGCAATTTGGCAAGAATGGCCGCCGTTCGAAGGAATTGTCCATGCTCCATGGGCGGAATACCCGCGCCGTAGTCCTTGCCCCCCTCCAGAGATCTGTTCACCCCGGTCTGTGCACCCACCCGACATCCCTGTCCCAGGGTAAGATGCCCGGCGACGCCCACCTGGCCAGCCAGGACCACGCTGTCCTCCAACACGGTGCTTCCGGCAATGCCCACCTGAGAGACGAGAATACAGCCCTTCCCAACCTGTACGTTGTGTCCGATCTGAACCAAATTGTCGATCTTGGTTCCCCGACTGATCCTGGTCTGACCCAAGGCGGCCCGATCAATGGTCGTGTTGGCCCCGATCTCCACATCGTCGTCGATGACCACGACTCCCACCTGGGGAAACTTCTCCAGTCCGGTCTGGGCCTGGGCGAACCCGAAGCCGTCGGACCCGAGGACAACCCCGGCATGAAGGACCACCCTTCGACCGACACGCGTACCGGCCATGATCGTCACGTTGGGATAGATCAGGGTATCTTCGCCCAGGATACAGTTCTCTCCGATATAGACCCCGGGGAAAATCCGGACCCTGGCCTCGACCACGGTTTCAGCCCCGATATAGACTCCCGCCCCCACATGCGCCTCGACCGATACCCGAGCCGTGGGATCAATGACCGTTCTCGGATCGATTCCCTTGAACCGTCCCTGCTCCACGGCAAACATCTTCACCGCCCGGGCGAAATCGACATAGGGGTCCATGCTCACAAGCGGGTTGACCACTTTGTCCGCATGGTCAGGATGGATAAGAACCGCCCCCGCTTTAGTCCCGGCCAACTGGGGAGCATACTTTGAATTGACGAAGAAACTCAGCTCGTTGTCCCGGGCATCGACCAGGGTGTTCACGCCGACGATCTCGAGATCTCTGGCGGACTGGGAAAGGCCCAGGCGGTCGGCAATCTCCGAGAGCAGCATGCCTACTCCTTGGCCCCACCAGACTTGCCCTTTTGAGCCCTCCAGACCCGGTTGAACTCGGCGACGATGGCCCCGGTCAGATCGACAGATTCATCGGCGTACAGCAGCCCGCTGCCCTTGGAGTCGAAAATGGCCGTAAATTTGTTCTTCCTGCCGAATTCCTCGATGATCTTGGCTAACTCCTCAATGACCGGCTTGCTGAGCTTCTCCTCCTCCTGCTTGATCTTGCGCTGGTATGCCTGGTAACTGTCTTGGAAATCCCGGACCCGACGCTTGAACTCCAGTTCTTTGTCTTCCTTGGCTTCCTGACTGAGTACCAGGTTCTGCTTCTGCAGCGATTCTCTCAAGTCTTCCAGATCCTTCTGCTGCTTGTCGATATCCTTCTTCATGTCCTCGAACTTCTCACGCAGAACGTCCATGGCCTCGACTCCAGGCTCCGACACGGAAATTACCTGCTGCATATCAATGGTCCCGATCTTCAATTCCGCGGCCCAGGTCTGAGCAGACCCGAGCGTGATCATCGTGACGGCCAGAGCCATCCATATCCTTTTCATCTCATTTCACTCCTTTTCGTTACGCCGTTTTGGCCCGCGTGGTCCATCAAAAAATCCGCGGGTCGTGTGATCGTCAATAGAACTGCCCAATCGAAAATTCGAGTCTGGTCCCGCCCCCGGCCTTGTTGTCCCGGTCTAGGGCATAGCCCAATTCCAGGCGCAGGGGCCCCAGGGGTGAATACCATCTGATCCCAGTGCCAACGCTCTTGTACAGGTCGGTATTGACCCACTCGTCGTCATCCCAGCTCTGGCCGGCGTCGAAAAACAAAAGGCCGACCAATCCAATGTCCTTGTTCAGCGGAAAGAGATATTCGAAATTGGTGAAAAACTCCTTGTTGCCTCCAATCCTGGTGCCTTCGTCGTTGCGGGGGGAGATATACAGGCCCTTGTACCCGCGGACGCTGTCCATGCCTCCCAGGTAAAATCGCTCGAAGTCCGGGATCTGGTCCGCGCCGTTGCGCATGACGTAACCCACCTGGCCATGCCAGTGGAACACCGTGTCCCACCACAGGGGCCGATAGTAGCTGCTGTCGTAAATGTACTTGACGAACTGGTCGTCTCCACCCACCAACCCCCCGGCATACTCCACGGAGAGCCGGTTGATCGTGCCCGTGGAGGGGTTGAGCCTGCGGTCTGTGGTATCCCGGGTCACGGCCGCGTACACCGCGCTGGCCAGATTCTTCCCTTCACGGTCCTTGATCCAGTCAGTTGCGTCATCGTCGATGTTGCTAATCCGGTATTCCTCGATCCGATAGTTCCAGGACAAATAGGTGTACTCACCCAACGGATAGGCAAATTTGGCGATGCCGCCTATGGCCTTCTTGTCATAGCTGAAATAGTCGATATTCCGGATGTAGGCCGTGGCCCCGGCCCCGAGCTCCGTGTCGTAGACCCTTGGGTTCCAGAAGGTCAGGTCGTACCTGGTGCTCGCCGCCCCGAGCATACCGCTGAGGGTCAGGGAGTAACCCTTGCCGAACAGGTTGCGTTCTTCCACCCCGCCGGTGATGAACACCTTGTCTATGGTCGAATACCCCGCCCCTGCGCTGATCCTGCCCGTGGTCTTCTCCTTGATCTGAACCACCAGGTCCAGTTCGTGTGGTTCCGGGGTGGGCACGGACTCAATGTTCACGGTCTCAAAAAAGTCGAGCTTCACCAGCCGTTGATTGGAGCGCCTGATACCGTATCCCCTGAACACGTCGCCGTCGGCCAGGCGCATCTCCCGGCGGATGACGTTGTCACGGGTCTTCTCGTTGCCCTGAATCTTGACCCTGCGGACATAAATCTTCGGACCCGTGGACATGATATAGGCCACATCAATTGTCAGACTCTCTTCGTCCCGCCTCAGATCGACGTCGGACTCGGCAAAGGCGTACCCGAAATCGGCATAATAGTCTGCCAGGCCCTGGAGGTCCTCCCGGAGCTTGGAGCGATCAAACCAGCCCTGGGCGTCGAACTCGAGATCGTCCAGCTTGGTGACCAGTTTGAGTCTGTCCGGACTCTCCAGCATATCCCCGCGAAAGGTCACCTCGCCGACCCGGTATCTGGCCCCTTCCGATACCTTGAAGACGATCGTGATTCCGTCCTCATGGTACTGGACCTCGGGCTGGGCGACCTTGACGTCCATGAACCCTCGATTCCCGTAATACGCCTCCAGAGCGGCCGCGTCCCGATCCAAAAGCTCCTCTTTGAGGACCCCGGTTCCTGTCAGCCAAGAAAACATGCCCCGGACCTTTAAGGCCAGCTGATCTCTGAGGTCATCCACATCCAGGCGTTCGGCCCCTTCGATCCGGATCTCCTTGATATAGAGCTTCTGGCCCTCGTCGACCTTAATCATCAGCCTTGCCTGCCGGGGGTCGGTCTGCTCCAGGTCGTAGGATACCTTGGCGTTGTAATACCCGTCCTTGCGATACATTTCCCGGATCTTGGTCATGTCGTCGGCCAGGACCTTGGGATTGATGACCGATCCGGCCTTGCTGCTCATGGCCTTCAGGATGTCGTCGGAGTCAATAGCCTCAGCACCCTCGACCCCGATGGCCTGAATGAGCGGTTTTTCCCTGACCTCGAAGGTCACCAGCTTTCCGTCCTGGAGGTCCTCGGCCTTGATGAGGATGTCATCGAAGTAGCCCAGGGAATAGAGGCTGCGAAGCTCCTGGTTCATGCGCTCCGGAGTATAGTCGTCCCCTTTCTGGATGCTGAGGCGCATGAGGACGACGTCCTTGTCCAAAATCCTGTTGCCCTCGACCCGGATCTCGGCGATGCGCTCCTTCCTCAGAAGCTCAAGGCGGACCTCCGTCGCCAGATCCTTGACCGCCGGCAAAAGATTGATGAGTCCCTTGCGGACCGCAAACAGAGCCTTGGGTTCCTTGAGGCCAAAGGCCTCCACGAGGCGGGCGTCGATGCTCAAGGACTCGCCCACCTGACTAAAGCTGCCGTACAGAGCGTACTGGGCTCCGGACAGCAGGGCCATATCCTTGGAAACGGCCAAGTCGAGGTATTGCACATCGTGCTCGGTGAGCAACCTTTTGACTTCGACAAAGGGAACCACCGGAATGCCCGCCTCCACAAGTTCCTGAATGATCAGTTCAGGAAGTCCCTCCCGCAGATACTGCAAATCAGGCGAGGCATTGATCTCGAAGGGAAGCACGGCAACCCTCGGGGCTCCGGGCTCGCCGTTTTCGGCCTGACTCATCCCCGAAAAAACAGCGAGGACCAGCCAAAAGGTCAGCATGACGATCGCCGACAGGCAATCGAGACGCATCATCCCGACCGAGAGCCGCGCCCGATAGGCGACCCGCTCAATGGACGAGGTCCGGCCTGATGGTGACTTCATGAAGTTCTCCGGCATGTAGTTCCAAGTGACGATTCATTCGGGCGGCCAGTTCTCGGTTGTGGGTGACTACAACCAAGGCCATGGACAGTTCCCGGTTGAGACGGACGAGCAGTTCGGCCACACGGGCCCCGGTTGCCTCGTCCAGGTTTCCTGTGGGTTCGTCGGCCAAAAGGACCTTGGGATCCATGAAGACGGACCGGGCGATGGCCACCCGTTGCCGCTCTCCTCCGGACAGGGTGTTTACCCGGTGCGAGATCCGCCCCTCCAAGCCCACCAGGGCCAAAAGATCCCTGGCCCGCTTCAAGGCCTTCGCTCGGGCCATTCCCCCGATGATTCCGGGCATGGCCACGTTCTCCTCGGTACTGAACTCTGACAGTAGATGGTGGAACTGAAAAACGAATCCGATTTCTCGGTTTCGAATCCTGGCCCGGTCCGTCTGACCCAGTCCCTGAAGATCCCGGCCGTCGAATCGGACCCGGCCTTGAGTGGAGGTATCCAGTGTTCCCATAATATGCAACAATGTACTTTTACCGGACCCCGACGCTCCGACGACGGCCAGAGAATCTCCTGGGTTGATCTCGAGGTCGACGGACTTCAGGATCGTCAGGGTCTCGGCCTGGCCCTGGTAGTCCTTGCCCACCCCTTCCAGCCTGTAGAGCGGTTCACTCATAGCGCAAAGCGTCGGCAGGCTGCATTCTGGCCGCCTGCCGGGCAGGGTAGATGGTGGCCAGGAAGCAGAGGACCATGGCCGAGATGCCGATCAGGGTAAGGTCTGTCCAGCGCAGGTGGACCGGAAGATGATCGAGATAATAGACGTCCAAGGGCAGCTTGATGAACTGGTAACGCTTCAGGGCTAGGCTGACCCCCACTCCCAGAATGAAGCCCGCGACCGTCCCCACGACTCCGATGGTCGTCCCCTGGAGCATGAAGATCCTGCGGATTCTCTCCGGCGTCGCTCCCAGGGAAACGAGCACCGCGATGTCCCTAGTCTTTTCCATGACCATCATGACCAGGGTGGTGATAATGCTGAACGAGCCGACCAGGACGATCATGACCAAAATGACTGCCATGGCCGTCTTCTCCAATTCCAGGGCCGAGAACAGGTTTTGGTTCATCTCGATCCAGTTCCGGCCGTACAGGGGATATCCCCCAAGTACATGCAGCAGATTCTTTTGAACCTCTTGGACAGCGTAGACATCGGCCACCCGAAGTTCCAGCCCCGACACCAGATCCCCGGCAAAACCAAGCAGATTCTGGGCGGCCGCAAGGCCCGTGTAGGCCAGGGTCGAGTCATACTCGAACATCCCGGATTTGAAGACCCCGACCACGGTGAAAAATTCGATCTTGGGGGTGAAGCCCGCCGAACTGACCTTTCCGCTCGGAGCCAAAACACTGATCCTGGATCCGACCCCCAGCCCCAGCCGGTTGGCCAGATCGGCCCCGACGATGACACCTGGAAACTCTCCCTCGAGATCCAGATCCTCTAGGCGCCCCTCCCGCATGTCCCGGCCGATGCTCAGAACATCGCCGGCCGTTTTAGGATCGATTCCCCTGAGGACCACGCCCTTGACCCCGGAGGGTGTGCTGAGCATGACCTCTGAGTAAATAAAGGGCGTCGCCGCCAGGATCCTCGGAACCTGGAGGCATTTTTCGGCAAGATCCCTGTAGTCGGGGATACCTTTTTCCATGCTGACCACGATCAGATGGGCGTTGACACCCAGGATCTTGTCCCTGAGGTTGTCGCTGAACCCGTTCATGACTCCAAGGACGACGATCAACGAGGCCACACCCAGAGCCACGCCCACGACCGAAATCAGAGAAATAACCGAGATGAAGGCCTGTTTGCGACGGGCCAGAAGATATCTGCAGGAGACGAACAGCTCGAAGGATATGCGCATGGGTTCTTGACCCGGCCAACACTCCCGATTCACGGGAGGGCCGGGATCTTCTAGTCTCTGCCCGCCTCCGGCCGAAGCAGGGGAAAGAGGATGACCTCACGAATGGAGGCCGAATCCGTAAGCAGCATCGTCAGCCGGTCGATGCCGATGCCCTCGCCGGCTGCCGGGGGCATGCCGTATTCCAAGGCCCGGATGTAGTCCTCGTCCATGGCGTGAGCTTCGTCGTCTCCGGCTTCCTTTTCTCTAATCTGCTCCTCGAATCTGCCCCTCTGATCTGCGGGATCGTTCAATTCCGAGAATGCATTAGCCAATTCCTTGCCGGCCACAAAGAGCTCGAAGCGATCCGTCAATTCCGGGTTGGCCTCGTTTCTGCGGGACAGAGGCGAAATCTCTGTCGGGTAGTGGTAGATGAAATGGGGCTGCACGAGTTTCGGCTCGACCAGGATGTCGAATATCTTGGCCTGGAGCTTACCGAGCTTTTCTCCGGCCATGGCCTTTTCCCCCAGACGCTCGACCAACGACTTGAGACGCCCGTAATCCTCGTAGTCCTCTCGGGTCAGGCCGCCGACCACCTCCAGAGACTCGTGAAAGGTCAGTCGCTTCCAGCCAGGCGAAAGGTCGATATCCGTCCCCTGGTAGGGAACCATCGTACTCCCGGTGACTGCCAGAGCCAATGTGGCGAACAGCTCCTCGGTCAAATCCATGAGATCCTTGAAGTCCGCATAGGCCCAGTAGAACTCGACCATGGTGAATTCCGGATTGTGCTGGGTGTCGATCCCTTCGTTCCGAAAATTTCTGTTGATCTCGTAGACCTTTTCGAGCCCGCCCACCAAGAGCCGCTTCAGGTAAAGCTCCGGCGCAATGCGCATGTACAGCGTCATGTCCAGGGCATTGTGATGGGTGACGAAAGGTCTGGCCGTTGCGCCTCCTGGCACGGGCTGCATCATCGGGGTCTCTACTTCGAGAAATCCCCGAGCATCGAAGAAGGCCCGCATAGACCGAGTGATGGCCGAGCGCTTCAAAAAGACATCCCTGGCTTTCTCATTGACGATTAGATCCACGTACCGTTGCCGGTAACGTGTTTCCACATCCTTCAGACCATGAAATTTCTCTGGCAAGGGACGCATGGACTTGGCGATGAGGCGGACCGAGTTTGCCCTGAGGGTCAATTCGCCGGTTTTGGTCCGAAACAGCCCGCCCTGAACGCCGACAATATCGCCGATGTCAAATTTTTTGAAAAGGGCGTAGTGCTCGGCGCCCAATTCGTCCCGCTGGGCGTAGGACTGAATTCTGCCCGTCCTGTCCTGAATATGGAAAAACGTGACCTTTCCGAAAGATCGAAGGGCCACGATCCTTCCGGCCAAACTGAAGGACTTCTGCTGGGATTCGAGTTCACCCTCGTCGAGGTGGCTGTTTTCCTCCAGAATTTCACGAATCGTGTTGAGCGGTCTGAAATCGTTCGGATAAAGCGGTACGCCCTCGGATTGAATGAAGGCGGCCTTCTCCTTTCGATGAACCAGGACTTGGTTCTCGCTCTGAGGTTGTGGTTGCTTTACTGACAAGAATCGTTTCTCCGACGAGTACGGAAAATGGGACGTCCGCAGAAAACAGGACGACGGTTCGCGGGTGGAGGGGGAGAACCCGGCCATTGGACACAAAGACAGACTGCGTATTGGAATTCCCCCAAAGCGTCAAGAATCGCTCCGGCCGGTCGCTCCCCCCGTTCATTTCTGCGGCTTGACGAAATACCGGTCATGATTGAGAAGCAGAGCAAGACGGCTGTCGGAGCGGTCCCAAAGCCCAATCCGGGTCAAACATACAGTTCAACCGCATATTATGTAAGGCACCCATGAGAACTGACCTTTCCGCCTGGATCCGTTCCGCTTCCCAGATCGTTCGCCAAAGCGGTATCCCCCCGCTCGCCCTTCTCGGCATCGTCATTTTTTGCATCTTCTTCCCGAGATTCTTCATTCTGATCCTCCTCGTTTTGGCAGGGTGGTGGGTGTACCGAAACGTCATCTCTAGCCAGAGAAAGTCCGGAGGAAAATTCGGCTCATTCGGCCAGGGGCGGAACGATGCTCGGGCCTGCGGTCGAGGCGGAAAAGGGAAACCCCGCTCAAGGCATGGCTAGAAAGCGCAAAGCACCCTGTTTAGCGGAAATGGCCCGCGCCGTTCGCAACCAATGCCTTTTTTGCCAGAATGGGCAGGCGTCTCTGGTTGCGTCCTGCGAGGACACTGACTGCCTTCTTCACCCCATTCGCCAAGGGCCCGGACTGACTTCGAGTCAGCCAACCCTTGACCGGATCATCGCCGCCTATTGCCGCACATGTTCCGACGATGTTGCCTCCTGCACAGGAGACAACCCACTCCCCGGACATGACCCCTGCCCCTTGGCTCCCTTCAGGGTTCTGATCGAGGGCGATCCGCCCTCGCTTCAGGTTAAAAAAAAGGGAAGGACCAGTCAGCTGGTCCTTCCCTTATGAAGCAACGGGCCACCGGCCCAAGATAATTTCCTTTATCCGTAAATCTTTACTTCCAGCCAGTCCCTGATCTCCGGATTGATTCCGTACACGCCCTTTTGATGGCCGACTGAATCCATGAAAGGCTTGGCCAGTTCATCAGGCAGCCGTACCTTTGCCAACTCCTCGGCACCGTCGGAATTTCTTCTCACAAGAAATACTGTCGGATGAGCCTGCCAAGTATCCACGACAAAGTATAACGACTCGTCATCCTTGCCCTTGACTCTGTTTTCGTATGATCCTCCGTAACCCGAATTGCCCCACTCCAGAAAAAGAGCCACAGCATCTTCCGGAGTCATCTCCCAGTCAAATATATGATTCCTGAAATCCTTAAAGCTGGCCATGGGTACCTCCTTTATTTCCAAATTATGCATAAGTTCATTTTAGGAACTATTAGCAGGAAGTCAAGGATTTTCGTGCGTACACTTTCAGGCACTCTTGGCGACGAATTTTTTCAATTTGTCGAAATTCTTTTTGGAACGCTGGAACGCTCTTGATGCATTGACAAAATTTACAGCCCAGCCGGGCACGCCTAATGCGTGGAGATGCGTGTAGGAGGCATAGGTGTTTTCGTGAACAAGTCCATCGTGACCGCTGTCCATGCCGACCCCCATGCTCATTTTAAGAACATATATCGGATTGATGCCGTCATGGAACTGACAGGTGGAATAGTGAAATTCATGGCCGCTGAATGTAAAACCGACCTGAAAGAACGGATTCGGGACCACGACCGAGGCCTCGGTGTATCCATGCCCCTGGGGCCGGTGACAGAGACGTGTCGTGACAGGAAAAACTCCAGCCATGGGGTAGGTCCGATCGCCATATACCAAAGACCGCCCGAGATACATGAAGCCGCCGCATTCAGCATAGATCGGAAGGCCTGAATCCGACAAATCCTTGACCCTTTGCCTGATGGTCTCCTGCTCGGCAAGCTTGTCGGCCATTGTCTCGGGAAACCCCCCTCCAAGATACAGACCGTCGAGTTCCGGCCATTCATTCGGCTCCAGCAGACTCACTTGAACAAGTTTTGCCCCCTGTGCCTCCAACGCCTCGAGGTTCTCCCTGTAGTAAAACCAGAGGGCTGCGTCCCGGACAAAGCCGATGGTCACATTTTGGTTCCTACCCACTGCCTCAGGGAAAAGAGATAGTTGCGAATCAAGAAATGGAGGAGCCGCACAGGCCACAGACCAGATGGCCTCAAGATCGCAGGTTTCGCGGATGATTCTGGCCAGATCAGAAAAAAGGACTGTACCGCTCTCCATTTCCCGGTCCGAAGTAAGGCCCATGTGACGTTCAGGAATGGGGTTGTGACGGATCTTGGGCAGAGCCCCGAGAACAGGCACATCGGTATAGGCTGTGATGCTGTCTCTAATGATCGCCCTGTGCCTGTCGCCGGCAGTTCTGTTAAGAATGACGCCAGCCAGGTGCATGTCAGGTTCAAAGGCCTGACAACCTTTGATGACCGCTGCCATGGTCCGGGTGATTTTCGTGCAATCGACAACAAGCAGAACCGGACAGTTTAGGATCCTGGCCAACTCAGACGTCGAACAAGTTCCAGATGTGTTCTTTCCGTCGAACACTCCGCGGTTGCCCTCGATCAGAGCCAAATCACAGGTGATGGTTCGAGCCTTGAACAAGGCCCGAATGAGATCGGAGGAGAAGAGAAAAGGGTCCAGATTAGATGTGCTTTCCTGGCAGGACAAGCCCAACCAATTGGCATCAATGTAATCCGGGCCCTTTTTAAAAGGCTGGACAATCTTTCCGGACTCAACAAAGGCACGCCCCAGACCAAGACTGACAATAGTCTTGCCGGAGCCGCCGCTGAGTCCGGCCACGATCAGCCGCGGGCACATCCTGGAAGGCATGAGCTTTTCGGCCGATTCGTTATCGTTCGACCACGGCTTGAGGCACCCTGGTCTCGGAGTTCAAGTGGCGATCTAGCTCTCGCCTTCGGCACCGGCCTGCTTGCCGGCTCCGGGCAGTCCGTACATGGTCGTGCTCCCGCTCGACCAATAGACGAGGCGCTCTTCAGTGACCAGCTCGTTGACGATTTTTTTTACGTCACGCATTTTCCTGTCCGGAAAAAGGTTGGACAGATCATTGAAATAGAACTTCGATTTTGAACCTTCCTTGGACTTGATAAAATCAATGATGATATCTTTATCTTTGGGGTCGGCCATACAATTACCTCCACAGTTGCGGCATCAGGGGGCCCTTCAGGGCCCCCTTTCAGGCCATGTTCCTTAGAACTTGAAGTTCGTGGTCTGCCGCCAGGTGTAGTAGGCGGGATCACGGAAATCGTCGATCATATGTTCGCTGAATTCCAAACCAGTCTTCTCGAAGAACCGTTCCCAACCGATGCGCTCGGCCCAGTCGCCGACTCGCTCGTACTTGCGAGCGTCCTTGGCGTAGGTATCAACGATCTGCCGAATGACTTTGGCCAATGTGGGCCAGCGGGGCGGCTCGTTGGGAATGAAGGCCACGACAACCTTGGAGAACTTCGGATTGCTGATCCGGTTGGAGACCTTGCCGCCGGCCATGATGACCAGTCCGTCACCCTCGGTGTCGGCCAGGGGCAGGGACGGGCACATGGTGTAGCAGTTGCCGCAGAACATGCAACGCTCTTCCTTGATGGCCACGGTCTTGACGGTCTTAGCCTCGCCCTTCTCCGTGGTGATGTCCATCTTGACCGGACGAATGGCGCCAACCGGGCAGGCAGCCACGGCCAGAGGAATCTCGCACAGATTGTCGAGGTACTCGTGGTCGATCATCGGAGGCTTGCGGTGATAGCCGAGGATGGCGATGTCGGAGCAGTGAACGGCCCCGCACATGTTCAGGCAGCAGGCCATGGATATGCGGACCTGGGCCGGCATGCGCATCTCCTGAAACTCCTCGAACAATTCGTCCAGAACGACCTTGACCGTTCCGGAGGCGTCCGTGGCCGGGGTATGGCAATGGACCCAACCCTGGGTGTGGACGATGTTCGTGATGCCGGCACCGGTACCGCCGACCGGGAACTTGTGTCCGCCGGTGGACTGCTTCTGGTCGTTCAGGAACTTTTTAAGATTCTTGGCCTCGTCCAGGGTGGTGACCATGAACTCGATGTTGTTCCGGGTCGTGAACCGCATATGGCCGCCGCAAAACTTGTCGGCGATGTCGCAGATCTCGCGGATGTGGCCAACGCTCATCAAGCGAGCGCCGCCGCAGCGGACCGTGTAGACCTCGTCGCCGGACTCGGCCTTGTGCATGAGAACACCGGGCTCGACGATTTCGTGCCACAGCCATTTGCCCTTGTTCTTGGCGATGACCGGGGGCAGGAAATCGGTGAAGTGGCGGGGACCGATGTCCGTGATCCGGTTCTCCATCGGTTTGTCGGGATTGTATCCAGAAGAAATGAAAGCCATGTTCGCTACCTCCCTTATCTCAGATGGTGTTTCCGGAACTCGTTGATGTCACGCTTCCAACCGCCGGGCACGTCTTCTTCCTTCCAGAAGATGTACGGGTTGTGCCTGGGCTCCTGAACGTGCTGCGGAATTGCCTTCATGTTCACGGACTCGAGGAGCCTCTGGAAGCCCTGACGCTTGATCAGTTCGC
The DNA here is from genome assembly GCA_009929795.1 of Deltaproteobacteria bacterium. Taxonomy (NCBI): domain Bacteria; kingdom Pseudomonadati; phylum Myxococcota; class Myxococcia; species Deltaproteobacteria bacterium. Next base: position 40,453 of record RZZR01000004.1, read on the forward strand.
CCAGACGCTCGCGGTTCTTCCCCTCTTCCATCCACCAGTCCCAGATGCCCTCAATGATCTCCTTGATCTCGTCGTAGGGCTCCTCGACCTTGATGAAGGGTACCAGCAAGGAACCCATCTGGGCGCCGTCCAGGATCGGGGCCTTGGCACCGACCAGGATGGACAGGCCGCGGTCGTTGCCGATCCGCAGGGCCCTGGGCATGACGTTCAGACAATGCATGCAGCGGGTGCACTCACGGTCGTTGATTTTCAGCTTGCCGTCTTCGATCCACATGCACTCGGTGGGACAGAGATCGATGACTTCCTTCTGAATATCGAACGGACCCCAGTCACGGCCGGCATGGGCGCCGCCGTTGGGGGCGATCTCACCGCCGATGTAGGCGGCCACGGCTTCCTGATCGATGCGAATCTGGTCACGCCATGTGCCGACAAAGGCCATGTCCGAACGGGCGATGGATGCCACACAGCAGTTGGGACAGCCGTCGAACTTGAACTTGAACTTGTAGGGGAAGGCAGGACGGTGGAGTTCGTCCTGGTATTCCTGGGTCATGGTGTAGCAGAGCTCTTGGGTGTCGTAGCAGGCCCACTCACAACGGGACTCGCCCAGACAGGTGGCCGGGGTGCGCAGGTTGGAACCTGAACCGCCAAGGTCTTGATTCAGGGTGTGGGTCAGTTCGAAGAAAATCTCTTCCAACTGGGGGGTGGTGGTGCCCAGGAAGACGATGTCCCCGGTGGCGCCGTGCATGTTGGTCAGACCTGACCCGCGGAACTCCCAAAGGTCGCACAGCTGACGGAGAAACTCACTGCTGTAGTATTTGCCGGCTGGCTGGTTGACCCGCATGGTGTGGAAGTGGGCCACGCCCGGAAACATTGTGGGCTGGTCGCAGTACCGGCCGATGACGCCGCCGCCGTAGCCAAAAACGCCGACGATGCCGCCGTGCTTCCAGTGAGTCCGGCCCTGTTCGTAGGACAGTTCCAGAACGCCCAGCAAATCGTCACAGACGTCGACGGGAATCTGAAACTCGACGTTCTTTTCGTTTTTGTGACGACGCTCGGCCTCTTCCTTGATGTCCGTGACAAAGCTCGGCCATGGACCGCTCTGCAGCTGGTCCAAAAGAGGGGTTTGATGTTTAGCCATTGCACATCCTCCTTTAAGAGTTAAAACCTGACTTCTCGGTTTGCGCGACCGAAGGCGGGCACGGCCCTTATTCGGCCACCTGACGACAAAACCATCGATCTATGTTCGTGGAGTAAACACCTGTGAAGAGTTGCTCAAAATGCCTGTTTTGTCAATGGAAAATCCGAAAGACTCTTCGCTGGAAAACCTTCTAGTCAATCTGACCCTAAGCCCCTTTCCTTCCTAGCGATACGGAGCGATCTCCTCGAGAAAACGCTCTTCGACCTCGTAGCCAGTTTCCACGGCCTTGTCGAAATATTCGATGGCCTTCTTCATGTCGTTCATCTCAAGATAGGCGATGCCGAGGTTGTTCCAAGCCGGACCGAATGTGGGCTCCTGGTCCACGACCCGCTCGCATTCCTGGATGCACGACGTATGATCGCCCTGAAGGAGATATGCCCCTGCGAGACTGGTCCGAGCCTGAATGAACTGCGGATCGAAAGACAGGGCCCGGCGCAGTGATCCGATGGCCTTGTCAATCTCCTTGCGCTGAAGATGAATGAATCCGATGTTTCCGTGCGGAACCGCAAAGCGAGGACGAATTTTGGCCGCCTGCTGGTTGAAACTCATACAGGCATCCAGATCCCCCCGATGCATAGCTATACCGCCAAGCTGGACATAGGCCTCGGACAGTTCAGGGTTGAGCCGGATGGCCTGGATCAGCGAAGACTCAGCCGAGTCCAAATCCCGCTTGCCGATATAGGCCACGCCGAGGTTGTAGTGCAGAGTCGAATTTTTGGGATCATTCTCCAGCTGCGCCTTGTATTCCTTGATCATCTTGTCGGCAACACTCATCTCTCGCTCCGTTCTCATGTTTCCCAGAAGGACTTTCCTTCCCGGTCAAGAAGTTCCTTGTACCAAAGGCAGAAATCGAAAACCCCCCGGCAACGCTCATCCCGGCTGACCAGAGTCAGACAAAACTCAAGCACGGACTGTCCATAGGCCGCACTATAATTATCCGGCTGTGTTTCATGCATAAAATCTCGAAATAATTGCTGAGTGGTCCTCCGAGTTACGTCTGTCCTGATCTCAATGGGATCCTTTGGGAGTTGAAACGGATCCCACTTGTCATAGCCAATCCGATCGATGAACTTCTTTCGACGAGGTGAAAGACGCTCGAAAATCGCTTTTTTTTGCTCTTCGTGCTCGGGGGTCATCGCGTTAGACATGGGCTCACCGATCTGCGCTTGGTATTGTGCCGGTTTCGTCGTCATTGTCACATTGACCCTGAACACCGAGGTATTCGGCGTCGTATTTGGTCAAAAGTGCCGTGGACACCGGAACCAAGTATTTCTCAAGCTCCGGGTAGATCGACCCGATTCTGGCCGCTAGATCTCGGCTCATTTCCATAAGTTGGTCGTGAAGCCGATCCATATTCACGGCCGGGTATCGTTCTCCGCCGACAAACCCGCTCATCCCGCAGGTTCTGGAATCGGCCCCTATCTGCATGGGCACCCCGTACAGTCGGCAGGTCAATGGTCTTTCGTCGTACAATTCGCAGGAATTGTCCTCGGACAAGAGCGGACACCTGATCCTAGCCTCACCGGCCTCGCGCAGAATCTCCTCGGTGGAGACCCCTGCTTCGGATTTCTTAAACAATTGCTTCTTGATCTTGTATGCTTGCCGGTCGGCCTTATCGGCCCGAATCAGGATATCCTGTCTTCTATCCTCATCGAGACCAGCAAAGGCTCTGTTGAGATGCAAGGCCTCGATCAGGGACACGTCGAACATGGCGTGACAACAATCACTGCACCCCAGGGAACAGGAAACGCAACTCGGGTGATTCTGGGTCACCTGGACGAAAATTTGATCGACCCGACTTTGCAGAGCCTTGTAACGGTCGATAATATCATGACAATCTGAGAGCATATGCCACCCGGGAGCTATTCAATTTAAGAGAAAAACCCGGACATATCCTTGAGGAACCGCCGGAAAATGAACAAAAACGGCGCCCGCCATGCCGAGCAGAGGGCGAGCGCCGCGCTGATCGAAACAGGAGAACTAATTTTCGGTGACGGTGATGGCTTCCTGCTCGCAGACCTCGACGCATGACTCGCAGCCGAGGCACTCTTCTTCGTTCACTGGAACGGCCTTGCCGTCCTGAAGCTCGTAAACCTCTACCGGGCAGACATCCACACACTCGCCACAGCCAATGCACTTTTCATGATCGACGGAAACTTCGTAACCCATTGTGTACCTCCAATTGAAATCTTGAGAATCCGGTTTGCTTGGAAAACCCGGGATGCCCGGCCTTCCGGGCAAAACCGCTGTTCCCATACACACGGTCGCGGCCGATGTAAACATAAAGATGCCCTGCCCGCGTCGTGGACCGGTTCATCATTTGAACCGGGGCAGCAATTCCACCTTCATACCCCAAGCCGGACCGTACAGCCTTTTTGCCTTCGATTAGGCTTCCACTTCCTGCTTGACCCCTATGGCCACCTTGTACATGACCGTAAGGACCAGGAATCCCGTGGCGTAGATTCCGAGAGAGACTCCCAGTTCAAGGGCCGTTGGCACATACTCGGTTACCTCGTGCAGAGGGTTGGGAACGAATCCGCCCCCAATCATGCCCAGGCCCTTGTCGATCCACGCCCCGATAAAGACCAGGATACAGCCAATGATCAGCATGTTGTCGCTCTTACGGTTCTTGGGGACCAGAAGGATGAGTATGCCCGACAGGCCCATGATCATGGCCGTCCACATCCAGGGCACCAAAACGCCGTGTCCGTGGTACCCGAAAAACAGGTACTGGAGGTGGGCCATGTGCGACGGTATCTGGCTGTAAGTCACTGTGAAGACTTCACACAGAAATAGGAAGATGTTGACGCTCATAGCGTAGACAACGGTCTTGCCCAGCACAGCCAGAACGTCCTTGCCCGGATCAAACTTGGTGAAAATCTTGGCGATGTAGGTCACCAGAATAAGGAAAGCTGGGCCGGCGGCAAAAGCTGAAGCCAGGAAGCGGGCCGCCAGGACAGCCGTCAGCCAGTACCCGCGGCCGGGAAGACCGGCATACAGAAAAGCTGTGACCGTGTGGATGCTGACCGCCCAGGGAATGGACAGATAGATGAAAAACTTGATCCAGTTCGGCGGAGCCACTTCCTTGCGTTCGGCCTGCAGAGTTACCCATCCTACAAGGATGTTGATAAAAAGATATCCGTTCAGCACGACCATGTCCCAGAACAGGATAGAGTTGGGCGTCGGATGCAGGATCACGTTCATCAGTCGCTGAGGAGAACCCAGGTCCGCCACGATGAACAAAAGGCAGAGAATGACCATGGCCACTGCGTTGAATTCCCCAAGGATTAGAATCTTGCCAAATTTCTGGTAGTGATGAAGGTATTTTGGAATGACCAGCATGACCGCCGAGGCGGCCACGCCGACCAAAAAGGTGAACTGGGCGATGTAGAAGCCCCAGGACACGTCCCTGCTCATGCCGGTGATGGTCAGTCCCTGGGTGAGCTGCTGCCAGTAGCACAGACCGCCCACGGCCATCAGAACCAGCAGGAGGGACAACCAGCCCCAGTAAATTTTTCCGCCTGTAAGTGCCTTCTCAAGCATAGCGTCCCCCTCTAGATCAGATAGTAGACACAGGGCTCGGTCCCAAGTTCAGGCTTACGCCTGATGGAGTACCTAGCCCCAAGAAGTTTCCTGACATCGGACCCGGGATCGTCGAGATCACCAAAGGCCATGGCCCCTTCGGACACCTCGACACAGGCCGGAAGATGTCCCTCGGCCAATCGCTCGGCGCAAAACTCGCATTTTTCCACCACGCCCTTTGTTCTAGTGGGGAACTCCATGTCGATATTCTCGATGAACGGCCTGGGGTCCTGGAAATTGAAGCTCCTGGACCCGTAGGGACAGGCCGCCATGCAGTACCGACAGCCGATACAGCGATGAAAGTCCATCATGACGATGCCGTCTTCCCGCTGGAACGTGGCCTTGGTCGGGCAGACCCGCACACAAGGCGGGTTGTCGCAATGGTTGCAGAGGGTCAGCGTCGGCCTCTTGGTCAACTTTTCGAGATAAGGATGACTCTGCTCGGCGAACACGTCGCTGAACTGAGCCGTCCAAAGCCACTTGATCTCCTGCTTGGTGGGTATGCTGGGCACATTATGGGTCTTGTGACAGACCTCGATGCACTTCTTCTGAATCTCCGGGGTCATCTTGCTCGTATCGATGACCATGGCCCACCGCCCGGCCTTGAGGGCCTTTTCGCCCGTGGGGGCCCCATGCCTGGAAGCGAAAAGAATCGCCTCCCTGGGCCCTGCACCACCTGCGGCAAAAACGGTCAGAGCCGGCTTGACGCTCCAGCCGAGGACGGCCAGGCCGGCGAACTTGAGCAGACTTCTACGGTTGGTGTTCATTGATTCTCCCCCTTCGGCGCTACGTGGCAGTCCCAGCAATACGGAGAAACGGCCAGCGAATCGTGGCATTTGTCGCAAAATTTCTCCTTGTCGTCGTGACATTTCATGCAGGTCTTTGACAGACTGACGAGGTACTCCTTGCCGTTGAACCGGCTATGGTATTCATGGGTACCCTCGCGGACGACCATGTCACGCCAATCGTTCAGGAGTTGCATGTGCTCGGTCTTCATCCACTCGACCGACTCGACACAATTTTTGGCGTCCTTGGGTTTGGCCAACTCCGGGGCTTTGAAGGGGGTCGCCCCAATGTTAAACCAGAACGGAAAAGTCATGAAGACCACGAATACCGCCAGGCCGGCGAGCACTTTACCCTTGTCGTACATTATTCGTCCTCCTTCCCTGGCAGAGGTTCGCCCCTGAGGTCGGTCTCACGCTCGGACTCACCCGGAAAAACCAGGGCATTGGCCACGAGCTCGTGAAGGCCACAAACCTGGACTTCCGGGCACCAATACTCCATCAAGGGGGGGAATACAGCCCGATCGATGGCGCACACGCAACCGAGCATGTTCACCCCATGCTTCTCATGGACATATCTGACCGCATTGGCTCTGGGCAAGCCACCCATCATCCGCAGTTCGTCGTTCTCTCCGGCGTTCAGACCCGCGCCTCCGCCGCAGCAGAAGGTCTGTTCGCGGATGGTGTTCTCGGGCATGTCGTAGAACTTATCCACCACGGCCCTGGCCACATAGCGGGGTTCCTCGAGAAGGCCCATGCCCCGGGCCGGATTACACGAGTCGTGCCAAGTCAGACAGATGTTCGAATTTCGACTCTTGTCCAGATTGAGCTTGCCGTGCTTGATGAGGTCGGCCGTGAACTCGGCAATATGGACCATTTTTGTGGACGCGGCGTTGTGAAAGGTCGTCCCGGTTATGGGATTGTAGGGTGTGATCATATGGCCCTTTTGGAAGTCCGGGCCATTCAGGGTGTCCATGTACTGGTTGATGACCCGCCACATGTGACCGCACTCCCCTCCCAGAATCCACTTGGCCCCCAAGCGTTCGGCCTCCATGTACATCTTGGAGTTGAGGCGCTTCATGGTCTCGTGGGAGGTGAAGAACCCGAAGTTGCCACCCTCGGATGCGTAGGTAGACCAGGTAACTTCAAGCCCGTACTCACGCTTCAGATACTCGAAAAGCATCAGATAGCCCATGCAGGTGTAGGTGCCGGGATCGGCGAAGACGTCTCCCGAGGGAGTCACGAACAAAATGTCAACGCCCTTCTTGTTGAAGCTCGGCTCGGGTCTGATGCCGGTGATCTCCTCAATGTCGTCGCAGAAGAATTCAAGCATGTCCTTGAAGGCGTGAGGCTGGATGCCCAAATGGTTACCGGTTCGGTAGCAGTTGGCCACCGGAGTGGCGATCCAGTCGATGTTCAGACCGACAAGATTCAAAAGTTCCCGGCCAAGAATGGTGATCTCGGCCGTGTCGATCCCGTAGGGGCAAAACACTGAACAGCGTCGGCACTCCGAGCATTGAAAGAAATAATACCACCACTCCTTGAGAACATCGAGAGTCAGCTTCCGTGCCCCGGCAAAGCGGCCTAGGATCTTTCCGGCCTTGGTGAACTCGCCCCGGTACACAGACCGCAGCAGTTCCGCACGAAGCACGGGCATGTTTCTGGGATCGCCGGAACCGATGAAATAATGACATTTGTCGGCGCAGGCTCCGCATCGCACACAGATGTCCATGAACACCTTGAAGGTCCGATACTTGTCCAGACGCTCGCGCATGCCGTTCAGGATGATCTCCTGCCAGTTCTCGGGCAGCTTCCAGTCTTCCTCCAGAGGGTTCCAGGGTCGCGCATTGGGCAGTCCAACATACTCGACGCTGGCCGGGTTCGAGGCGTAGCAATACCGGCCTGGCTTGATATCCGTTGGAAGGTCCATCCAGTCCTTGGACGGCGGTTCGTAATGGACTCTTTTTGCCAGATCATCTGGCCGAGGCAGATTAGACATTGCTCGCTCCTTCTTCCGCAGATTCAGGTCCTTCCTTGTCCACTGGCAGGTCGGCCTCGATCATCTTCTCCCGGAATTCGTCCTCGTACTCGTCATAGGTGTGATAGTGGACATTCTCGAACTTCCAGGGATTGACGTGGCGCACGGCGCGGTTGGTATTGGCCAAGTTCCTGGTCGGACTCATGAACACTCCGCCCATGTGCATGAGCTTGCTCAGAGGGAAGTACACGAGAAGTACCGAAACCAGGAAGAGGTGTACGAAGAAAATCGGCCCGATGCCATCAGGAATTACCGGATGGAAAGTGACCAGGCCCATCGTCAGGACCTTCACGTCGATGATGCTCACCTTGGTGAAGTACCGCATGGAGATCCCGCTCAAGGCGATGGCCAGAATGAGGAACAGCGGAAAGTAGTCGGCGGCCTGAGAGATGAAACGGATTTGGGGGACGACCACCCGTCGCAGAAAGAGATAGGACGCCGCGGCCACAAGAACGAGGTCCGACATATAGAGCGTCGGAGCGCCGATCTGAAGAATGGTGTCCAGGGTCTCCAGCATTCCGATGGGCCACGGGATCGGCTCGGTAAAAAGCCGCATATGGCGAAGGAATACGACCAGGAAGGCATAGTGAAAGGCCAGACCGCCGAGCCAGAGCCACTTGCTGGACGTGTAGCGGACCTTGGGGCCGTCATACATTTCGACCTTGGTGTTCCGGAACAGAGAGCGGAAGAAGAGGATTTCCAGCAGCATCCTGACGATGACTCCCCCGGTCGAAGAGGGGTTTTCGATCTTGGCCTGGGGAATCCAGGGCAGGGACTTCTGCTGGCCGCACGTTGTTGGAATGCGGAACGGAACGGGAGACCGGGCCCATTTGACCACCCTGAGGCAGAAACCGACCACGAACACGACAGCGGCAACGTAGGGGATGACCACCCCGAACGCGTACTGCCACCCAGCCGCCCCTGCCCCTAGCAGCGCGATCAGGACAAGTGCGAAGACCAGGAAGAGGGAGTAGAGTGCTTTCATGAAACCATTACCTCTTGTTGAGTTGAGAACGGAAGCTACCCCAGCCTGTTGTCTTGTATGAGTTGAGCCCTTTCCAAGAGCTTATGGGTCCGGTTGTAGAGATGATTCGCCTTGAGTTCCCAAAGCTTTTCCCGGCAGTCCATATAGATGTCGAATGCCATGGCCTGGGCCCGATCGATGCGCTCGCACAGATACTCCCAGGCTTGGGAGTTCTGAGGTTCGAGCACGGCCGGCCCCAGAACGTCCTTGACCGCCCCCTTGAGTTCGGAAACGAAAATGACGGCCCTTGACGGAGCAAAGCCCTGGACGGCCCTGATACGGACGATGCCGTCAATCAGCATCCGAATCTCATCGGAATCGACGCCTTCGGCCTCGGCAAGAAGGGGAAAAATGGATTCGAGATTGCGGTGAAAGGTATGACCCACAGGATTGGCGAACTGATCTTTCTTGGAGGCGAAAAACTTGGCGCCTTCACTGGCATAGGTCGAGAAAAGCATTTCCGACCATCGGGCGATGATCTGTTTTTTGTTTTTGGCGAGCAGGACTTCGATGGTCATCGGCAGGTTTTTCCGGCCCGGCACTCCGGGCGATTGATAAAAAAATCGACCAAGAACCGGCTTGTTCAGGGACACCCCCCAAAACCCGCTCGCTGGCTCCGGTCAAGGCTCGGACCGAATCCGGTCCGACGAATGGGTGGCTTTGTAAATCACCCCCCCTGTATCGTCAAGCCAATTGGGAAATATCGAACAAGGGCCGAAACGGGGAATTTCACCTGCCCAACTGGCTTAATATCTAATTGAAATAAAAAGTTTTTATATTTTTCTGTTGTTTTCTTCTGCCCTGTGCTAGGGGCCGCCGGACCGGTCAATGACGTCCATGCAAACCGGGATCTCAATGCCCCCGAAACGAGCCCTACGCCAAGGATCAGCCAGCAGCTCATGCCCTTTTCAAGACCAGTCCTCGTAACTGTCCTCATCTCGATCTTGCTGGCCGTGCGATTCGTTGAGGCTTCGACCTTTGAAGGCGTTGACGAGGAGTGGCGACTTTTGGCCGACACCATCAGGGCCGATCGAGCCCTCGGCATCCTGGAGGCCGAGGGAAACGTCGTACTCTTCCACGGTGACGACTTCCTTCAAGCCGACTACGCCCGCTACTACATGGGCACTCGGTGGGTCTATCTGCAAGGCCATGTCAAGGCCAAGTGGGAAGGCGACTATCTCGAAGCCCGGACGGCCGAGTTCGACCTGGAAAACCGCTTGGGTTGGCTCAAGGATGGCGAGGTCTTCATGGCCGATCCCCACATGTACTTCAAAGGACATCAGATCAGGAAAACCGGACAGAGCACCTACTCCTTCGTCAGGGCCACGGTTACCGCCTGCGACGGCGCGTCTCCGGCCTGGTCCCTGGAATGCAGTTCAGGAAACGTGACCATCGACGGCTACGCCCGGATCCACGAACCAAAATTTCGAATCAAAGACCGGCCCGTTCTCTACTCCCCATACCTCGTCGTCCCGGTCAAGACCAAGCGACAGAGCGGCTTTCTCCTCCCTGAAATCGGCCAGAGCAGCAGGCTCGGCTTCCAGTTCAACCAACCCTATTATCAGGTTCTTGACGAAGAGACCGATCTCACGGCCTACGCCAACCTCATGACTAGGCGGGGCCTCATGACGGGCCTTGAATACCGCCACACCCCGGACCTCCGTTCTAAAGGCCTTTGGAAGATCGACTACCTCTACGACCATGTCGTGGCTAAGACCAGAGGCGAGCTCGACTCGCAGTTCCAAAACGACGCCCCGCTTCTTCTCAGGCCTCACCACAACCGTTACTGGCTAAGAAACAAGTACGACGGGTATCTGTCCGACCCCCGCTGGAAGATTAAGTTCGACACTGATTTCGTTTCCGACGCCCTCTACCTTCGGGAATTCAAGAACGGCATCACCGGCTTCAACGAGAGTCGTCGGACTTTTTTGGACCAGTTCGGTCGGGACATCGCCGACGACGACGCCCTGGAGCGCACCAGCCAGTTCATCCTCTCCCGCAACTGGTCCGGATTCGGCCTAGACGCCCGGGTCAAGTACACCCAGAACCTCAGGTATTTCAACGACGCCAGCGAACTCTATCCGGCCGAGGACAACCCCACGGTCCAGAGCCTGCCTGAAATAAATTTCAACACCTACAAAACGGCCCTCATGGATGGACCCCTGGAATGGCAGAGTCAGAGCCAGCTGGTCTATTTCTGGCGGGAATTCGGCACCACTGGGACAAGGCTCGAGACCAGCCCGAGTCTCAGTCTGCCCCTGAGCTCGGATTTCGGGGCACTGATTGGCACTGTCGGATGGCGGGGCACTGGGTACGCCGTCGACCGTCACCAAGCAGATCCAGACAATGCCGAACTCGACCCGGATCGAAGCTTTTATTCCCGCAGTCTGCCGTTCGCCCAGGCCGTGGCTTCGACCAGCCTCTTTAAGGTCTACGACCTGGGCCTTTCACCGGAGGATCCCGGTCAAGGGCGATGGACCAGGATGAAGCACCAACTCCTGCCCAAACTGACCTACGATCTGATCCCCAACGAAACCATGGATCAAAGGGAGAACCCCTATTTCGACGAACACGACCGGATCAAACCGGCCAGCAATCTGACCTATTCCCTAACCAACACCTTCACCCGAAGAATGGACACTCGAGTCGGAGACGCGTCGGCCGAAGGCAACGCCACCACCCTCGCGGCCGATTATCTGGACTTCCTCTGGATCAAGATCGAGCAGAGCTTCGATTTTCGGGAAGCCGACCGGACCGAGGAGACCGAACGCTACGAACGCCGCCCCTTTTCGGACATCATGGCCCAGATAAGCTGCACCCCCAAGCGGTACCTCAACCTCCAGAGCAGAACCTATTTTTCCCCGTACCTGCATCGCCTGACCAGCCATGAGCATGAACTCCGCGCCTTTCTCCCCAAGGGATTGGGCAATGTTTTCTGCGGACTGGACTTCCGTGACATGGCCGACGACGAGTATCCGGACAAGACCAACTACAGGAATCCGGACACCGAGAACGGCGAGTTGGGGGACCTCCGCCAGCGGATCCTGGCCCTTGGAGCCGTCCTGGACCTGAGCCCGGCCTGGCGGATATCCACCCTGTACCGGGCCGACATGGAAGATGGGGTCGATCTCGAAAAACGGATCGATCTTCTCTATCGGCATCAGTGCTACTCCTGGCAACTGACCGCCCAGGAAACCGATTACGACACTAGGTTCTCCATCCAAGTCAACCTCCTTAACCTCGGATCCGTCGGCAACTGATCATGGCACCTGTCAGATCGCCCATAGCCGTTCTTCCCCCGGCCCTGCAGAACCAGATCGCGGCCGGTGAAGTCGTTGAGCGCCCCTCCAGCGTAGTCAAGGAACTTATCGAAAATAGCCTGGATGCTGGCGCCGACATCGTCCGGGTCGAGCTCGAAGGCGGCGGCCGGACCTTGATAATGGTCCAGGACAACGGCCACGGCATGTCCGATGAGGAACTCCCCCTGGCCCTGACCAGACACGCCACCAGCAAGATATCGGATCTGAATGGGCTGTCGCATGTTTCGAGCTTCGGGTTCCGGGGTGAGGCTCTGCCGAGCATCGCCTCGGTTTCGAACTGCACGCTGACGTCCCGGACACTTGGAACCGACAACGCCTTTTTCGTCCGGGTGGTCAACGGGAAAACCATCGGCCGGGGCCCGGCCGCCCTGGCCGCAGGCACCCGAGTCGAAGTCCGGGATCTGTTCTCCGTCGTCCCGGCCCGCCTCAACTTTCTCAAGACCGAGGCCACCGAGAACCGTCGTTGCGCCGACATCTTTTCACGCTTGGCCCTAGCCGCCCTGGAAGTCGACTTCGAGCTCCTCCAATCGGGCCGCCAGGTCCTGCACTATCATAAAGGTCAGTGTCTGCTTGAGAGGCTGCGGATTCTTTGGCCCCCGACCATCGTCCAGAGTCTTCTCGAGGTCGAGCATCGAGACGAAAAAATCTCCGTCAACGGATTCTGCGGTTCCCCGTCTACGGCCCAACCCAGACCGGATCGCGTCCTTTTTTTTGTCAACAAGCGCCCGGTCCAGGACCGTCTGCTTCTCAAGTCCCTGCGCGAAGCCTACCGAGGATTTCTGCTCCGAAACGAGCACCCCCAGGCAGTTCTCTTTCTTAAGCTCCCCCCGGAGGCCGTCGACGTCAACGCCCACCCGGCCAAGGCTGAAGTCCGGTTCAGAGATGAAAAATCCATTTTTTCCGGCTGCTACCACGCCGTTCGCAACGCCCTCGAACGGGGAGCGAATCTTGGTTCCCCACACGTCGAAACCGATCACGGAACACCCTCTGGCCCGCTTCTGCCCGTTCAGATCTATACAACTGCACCCCCTGTCGATCACAAACCAGGCTTCGTCGGCAAAAAATTCCAGGCATTCCAAGAAACTGCGGCCATGTTCGCATCAAGCCGTCGACCTGCCGATAGCGGGCTTCATGTTCGCTCTGACGAAGGTGGTTCCCAAAAACAGGAGTCTTCTGGTATCTCCAGGCCTTTGGACCTTGGTCGGGAGTCCATCTATCTGGGGCAGGTGGATCGGACCTACCTGATCATCTCCGAACCCGACGCCCTGCTCATCGTTGACCAACACGCTGCGCACGAGCGCATTCTCTATCACTCCATGCGCTCCGGCCCTGTCGAGAAGCGCCTTCTGGCCATGCCCCGGCCCCTCGATCTGCACCCGACAGAACTGGAGGAATTGGACCGAATTTGTCCCGAATTGGCCCGGGCCGGCTTCGACTTTGCCAGGGAAGAAAACGACCGTACCGTTCTCCTGGCCGTACCGGCCTGGCTTTCACCCTCGGAAGCCTCAGAAGCCCTGAGGGCCTTGCTGATCGGGCAGAGCCGGACCCTGGACGAAATGCTTGTTTCACTGTCCTGCCGAAGGGCTGTCAAGGCAGGCGATCTGCTCGGGCCGGAAGACGCCGCCCATCTCCTCGAACAATGGGGGAAATGCCCCGATCGCTTCCACTGCCCACACGGCAGGCCCACGGCCATACGCCTTGGCCGCACCGAGCTTGACAGGCTCTTTAAACGTTCAGCATGACTTAAGGCATTTCCACGACAATACCTCCAACCCCCGAACAGGAGGCCCTCGCATGAACATTCTCGTCATCGGCTCCGGCGGCCGGGAGCACGCCCTGGCCTGGAAGATCCGCCAAAGCCCATTGTGTACCAACCTCTACATCGCTCCCGGCAACGGGGGCACGGCCCAAGAGGGGCAAAACATTCCGGTCAAGGATGATGACATCCCGGCCATCCTCCAACTGGCCAAGGACAAGGCCATCGACCTCGTGGTCGTCGGCCCCGAACTTCCCCTGGTTCTGGGACTCAAGAACGCCCTGGATCGGGAGCGTATCCCCTGCTTCGGCCCGGGGGCCTATTGCGCCCAGCTCGAAGGGTCCAAGGCCTTTGCCAAGTCTCTCATGCGCGAAACCGGAGTACCCACGGCCGATTTCGCCGTGTTCGACGACTACGATCTGGCCTGCTCCTGCATCAGGCAGCATCCCCTGCCCATGGTCGTCAAGGCCGACGGCCTGGCCGCCGGCAAGGGCGTGGTTGTCTGTCAGACCCGCGAGGAGGCCCAGACCGCCGTCAAAAGCATGATGATCGACAGGGTCTTCGGCGCCGCCGGGGACCGGGTCGTCATCGAGGAGGCCCTTCAGGGTGAAGAAGCCTCCTTTCTCGTCTTTTGCGACGGAAGCCACGTCGCCCCCCTTCCTTCCTCCCAGGACCACAAGAGGGTCGGGGACGGCGACACCGGACCCAACACCGGAGGCATGGGAGCCTACAGCCCGGCTCCAATCCTGCCCGAAGCTCTTTTCGGAGAAATCTGCGATTTGGTCATCAGGCCCATCGTCAGGCGACTGGCCAGCAAGGGCCACTTTTTCCGAGGAGTTCTTTACGCCGGGTTGATGATGACAGAAGAGGGGCCCAAGGTTCTGGAATACAACGTCCGCTTTGGTGATCCAGAATGCCAGCCCCTGCTCATGCGGCTGAAAACGGACATCGTCGAAATCATGAGGGCCTGTCTGGATGGACGACTGGACAGTGTCCCTGTTGAAATCGATCCCCGTTCGGCCATGTGCGTGGTCATGGCCGCCAAGGGTTATCCCGGAGATTACCCCAAGGGCATGGCCATCTCCGGCATCGCCCAGGCCGAGATGAATACGGCCGTCAAGGTTTTCCAGGCCGGGACAAGACTCGAGGGAGAGACCATTCTGACTTCAGGCGGACGGGTCCTCGGAGTCACCGCCCTGGGAGAGGGTCTTTCCGAGGCCCGCGACCTGGCCTACGATGCCGTCCGGGCCATTCGATTCGAAAACTCGTACTGTCGCAACGACATCGGGGCCAAAGGGCTCCGGACCTGAAACCCAAACAAGGAGGAAGAACACATGGCCGACGTCGCCATCTTCATGGGCAGCATCTCGGACAAGGACAAGGTTCAGCCTTGCGCCGACGTCCTGGCAAGCCTTGGCATCGAATACACCATGACCGTTACCTCGGCCCACCGGACCCCGGAGCGAACCGAACGTCTGGTCAGGGAACTGGAGGATCTGGACTGCCAGGTCTTCATCTGCGCCGCCGGCCTGGCCGCCCACCTGGCCGGGGCCGTGGCCGCCCGAACCATCCGGCCCGTTCTGGGCATCCCGGTGGCCGCCTCGGCCCTGGGAGGGATGGACGCCTTGCTGGCCACGGTTCAGATGCCTCCGGGATTTCCCGTCGGCACCCTGGCCTTGGATGGTGTGGGGGCTCGCAACGCCGCCTGGTTGGCCGCCCAGATCCTGGCCCTGAACGATCCGGCCCTGGCCGAGCGCATCCAGGCCGCCCGGGCCAAGATGCGGGCCGACGTGGAGGCCCAGGCCGCCGGTCTGGCCTGAGATTTAATAGACATTTCGTCGCCCCTCACCTCTCGGGAAGGAGGTCCAGAAGTTTATCGGCGTACTCCGCATGCCTCGACTGCCTTCCAACGCTGGATAAACTCTTGCGGGCCGTCGGATAATCCTCGACCAAGAGGGCGCAGTGCGCGGCCAGAATCCGAAGACGGTCATCCGCTGGATCGGCTTGCAGGCCGTCCAGGGCATAGACCATGGCCTGTTCGGGCCGGGCCAGTTCGAATGACAAAAAGGCCATGGTCTTGAGCCGTTCCGTCGAGGGCTCGATCTTCTGGGCCTCTTTCAGGGCCGACAGTGCCCTCTCAATATCTCCGGCCCGGATGAAAAGAAATGCGACCTGTTCCAGGTCCTCGGCCTTCGAGGTCTCCATGACCCGGGCGGCCCGGCCCGGCAGACCGGCCCGGTCGTAGAGAAAGACCAATTTTCGATTATCGTCCAGTGTGATGTTCGTCAGGACCCTCTCCGTCTCCATGACTGCAAGGGCCCGAACGGTTTGCCCTTCGTCAATGGCCACTCCGGCCAACAGGCTCCAGAGAACCTGCTCGTCCGGTTTCCGAGCCAGGGCCTGGAGAACGATCCGTTCGGCCTGATCCAGTCGGTCGGCCTTCGTTGCCATGTACAGCCGAAGACGGACGAGGTTCACATCCAGCTTGGCCATTCGCTCCGCGGCCATGGCCGCGACCCGTTCACCTCGAACCCAGTCCTCGACCTGGGCCCAGGCCTGAGCGGCATGCACGAGCAGGTCGGTCTCCTCCTCGCCCCCCAGGGCCCAGGCCCGCCTAAGGGCTTCAGCAGAGGGGCCGAACTCTTCCAAACGGTACAGGGTCAAGGCCAAATTACGGACCATGTCGGGGTTGTCCGGCTCCGAGGCCAATGCGGTCTGATAGTGGATCTTGGCCTGTCTGAACTCCCCATCCTGGTAGCAGATGTTCCCGAGCAGATAATGCAGAAAGTGATGCGGTTCGTCGGCCTCCTGAAGTCTAGCTTCCAAAATGGCCTTGGCTCTATCCCGTTCGCCATGTTCCATGGCCGCGGCGGCCTCGGTCAAGGCCTTGTGATCCCCGCGATTCGGATCCGGCGCGGCCACGGCCGGACAAACGCACCGGCACCAAAATATCATGACCGCCAGCATCGCCATGCAACATTTCGATTTGGAAATCATGGGATCAATTCAGCTCGAACTTGATTGGCAGCCGAACCCAGGCCCGGACCGCTTCACCTCGGTACCGTCCGGGGCTGAATCGCCACTGGGAAACGGCCTCCACGGCACTTCGGTCGAAGATGCCCGGAGGCGTGGATGACTCGATGCTGACATCAGATACCAGCCCCTCGACTCCGACCAGAAAACGAAGCTCCACCCGCCCACTCAGCCCTCGCGATCGGGCCAGATAGGGGTATTGTGGTGGAATTTGACGGATGGGCACGGGCGGAAAGTCCAGTTCTGCGGCCTCGAATTCCAGTTCTCCGGGCAGGCTCAGGCTGGCGATCATGTCCAGGCCCAGAGAGGGCTCGATATCCAGGCTCCTAAGCATTCCGCTCGAGGCCTGCCCGAGGCCGGGAAGAACCAGGGCCTCGGCCTCGAAGAAAATCTTGGGCGAGGAAATGTTAGGGGCCTGGACGGCGTACCGCTCATCCTCGTCCTTTGGCCTCGTTGCTTCGGGGATCAGTCGCCGTTCCGGGGGGATGTCGAATGACAAGGCCACGCCCGGCGAACGCTCCTCATCCTCATGCTGAGGGGCCTCGATGGCCAGAAGGGGCAGCCCTAGGAGCAAAACCACGGTGGTGGCCAGAGCCAGGACCAAGGCCATAGCCCAGACCGCAGTCCGTTTCATTCGGGCCGTCGCGAGGCCAGGCTGATGTTCCGGGCTCCGGCCAGACGGCATTGATCGATGGCCTCGACCACCGACTGGGTCCGGCTGTCCTTGTCTGCGACCACCAGAACGGCCCCATCAGGGGACTCGGCCAGAAAGGTGGCCACATGCCCCCGCACCGAACGGGAATCGATGACCTGCCCCTCGACATAGATCAGGCCCTGAGCATCTATGCCGATCTGCAGCGTGGATCGCTGCTCGAACTCGGCCGTCTCGGCCCCGGGCCGCTGGACGTCGATCCCGGCCTCTTTCACGAACGACGTGGTGACGATGAAAAAGATGAGCAGGATGAAGATCATGTCGATGAGCGGGGCCATGTTGATGTCCACGGCCCGGCCCCGGGTCCTGTAATTTGAACGGTAACAGCTCATGCATCTCCCTGCCAAGCTCAGTTTCGGCGTAAATCGATTTTCTCGAACGGCAGGCCGTCGAACTGGTCTTTCAAAGCCTTAAACGATGGACCACCGTTCAGGAATATCGACAGTTCATCAGCCTTTTTATCCGGATCGACGTCCTCGAAATGTTCAGGATATAAAACCTTGCCCACGTAATACGAGTTGGCGATAATGGATTCGAAGTTCTGATTGTAGGAATTGTAGGGCAGCAGGAAATACACCTTGGCGCTTCGGACTGCGGACAAGGCGACGTAGGCCGGGTCGCGCTCGAGTTGTCCCAGGGCGCTGGCCTCCTCTCCGAGGCGCACCGTGGAGACATCCAGAAAGATGAACTCCGGGTCCTCCATGATAATCTTCTCCTTGGAGATGTTGGTGTGCGACAAGGGTTTTTCCCCAGGCGCCTGGGCGGCGATGTTCCGGGCATGGGTGAACGTAAACGGAGCAAAGGACGGTTCCGTGGACTGGAAGCCGTGCGGTCCGCTCTGTCCGAGGCCACCGATGTAGCATGTCGGTCGGTGATCCTCGGGGATGTCTTTGGTCCGCCTGTCGAGGTCTTCGATCCATCCGCTCAAGGCGGCGACGACATCTTCAGCCCGAGCCTCCCGGCCCATGACTTCGCCCATCAACCGAATGGATCGGTTTAGGGCCTCCCGGCCCCAGGTCAGATTGCCATAGTCCAGGACCACGACCGGGATGCCGGTCTTTTCCTGAAGCTTGTCGGGATCAACCCCCCGATCGGCAAAGGTTTTGAAGATGACCTGGGGCCGTTTTTCCAGGGCAACGATGAGCTCCGGATTGTCATGACCTCGAAACTCTCCGAACATGGGATAAGTCTTGAACTGAGGGTTGGCGATGGCATACGGCCGGGCGTCAATGCGCGACCCCCGGACCTCAATGCTGTCCACGGCCACGATGCGGTCGTGGGCCTGGACATAGGTCAAAAGGCGCAGACACCCTGCCCCCGAGCAAATGACCCGGGTCACCTCGTCGGGGATGGTCACCACTCGGCCGGCCATATCGGTTATCGCGCGTTCGGCCATGACCCGACCCGAAATCGTGACCAGAAGGGCACACGCCAGAAGGAAAACCCCCGGCCATCGGAATCTCTCTTGTATCCGCTTCATGGTTTCATCGCCCCTTTTCATTAAAAAACACCAGAAACGACATGTACTGCCGGTACGAATTTTCTCCATCCGTCTTGTCGGTATGCCTCACGATGAGGATGTGCTGGCGACGATCCTCCATCTCGTATTCGAAAATCCCATTTTCGTCTGTCGAGAAATAGCTGCCCTTGCCGAGCATAATCTCGGCCGAGGCCAGGGGATGGCCGTCGAAAATCACCTGGAACCTGGACTTGGCATCATGGACTAAGCCCTCGGGGCCTGACAAAGGGATAATCTCCAATGGCAGACCTATTGGTCGAAACCACATTTCTCCCGCTTCGAAAAAACATTTGGTGTATTGCGTCGAGTTGAATGAGGAAAGGACCGCCATTCCCTGATCCAGGGCCTCCTGCCGGGATATGAGTTTCTTCCCTTCCGGGGTGTTGACGCGTTCACCCCATTCGGCGACCGCTGTCATCAGGGCCGGCGGCGCCAATGGAAAGACGGTCACACCCCGATCATCATTCCCTCGGTTGCATTGAATGACTGTCCCGTCGGGCCCAAAGGCCTGCACGGCCACAATGCGGCCTGAGTCGTAAGGCTCTTGTTTGCCAGGAAAAATGCCGCGACAGATCCGGTACCCTCCCCCTTCCGAATCGAGCCACAAATGATGGGCTTGAACCGATGTCGCGAATAGAGATAAAAACCCGATGAAAAGAACCACTCTCGTGTATGTGCTCATGAACGACCATCCATCCCCTTAAAACTCGAAGATCAGGCCACAGGTGAACGTCGCTCCCGGAGCAATTGTGTCTCCGGCCGACGGGGAGAGAAAGATCGGATAGCGGTAATCGAAAATGTTTTCGGCATTGAAATAGATCGTGAAGTTATCGGTCAACCTTCTCGAAATCGAAGAGTCCAGGGTCCAGTAGTCGTCATTCTTCAATGTGTTTTCGTTGTCGAAATAGATGTCGGCATAATAGTTGGCGTACATCGACAGATTGAACCATTTCGGATTCTTGTAGTGAAATCCGGCATGGGCGTTATGCCTCGGGTCGTTGGGAAGGGTGTTCCCTTCGATGGAGGAATTGTTCTTGTCCTTAGCCACTCTGGAAACATTATAGGTATAGTTGGCGAACAATGTCAGGAAGTTGGTTGCGTACCATTGCAATTCGGATTCGATGCCGTAGATGTCGACCTTGCTGATATTGTCGAGCTTGTATTCGTACCGGGTCTTGCCACCTCCAAAGCTCCCGGTCCCAGTCAACCGATCGCCGATATAGTCGCGGGCAAATGACTGGTAAAAAGTCACCCGCCCCCACAATTGATCGGTCAGGAAACGCTCGGCACCGACGTCGTAAGACCATATCTGTTCCGGATCGAGATCGGGATTTGCCTCCCGGTAATAGGTTCCGCCGCCGCGGACATGGACTTTGTACAATTCGAACAGGCTCGGAGCCCTGAAGCCCTTGCCTCCCGAGGCCCGCAGGGTCGTTCTGTCGTCCGGATGCCAGGCGACTCCGAGCTTGGGCGAAAAACTGCCTTCGGTCTTGGTGTCGTAGGAATTGTCGTACGGCTTCTTGCCGGCGCTGGCGGCCGTGTCCCAGTTGGCCCCATTGGAGGTCTGAATCCAATCGTACCGGGCCCCGACGTTGAAGATTAACTGTTCGTCCAAAAATTTCAGATCGAGGTTGGCAAAAGGAGACACGAAACGCTGGGTTCCCTTGCCCCCGGCGTCACGGGAGCTTCCGTGGTAGTCCTCGTCGTACTTCCAGACGGCTTCCTTGTAGGATGCACCGATGGTCAATAGGGCCGGATCCAGATTCAGCAGAGTCCCCTGCAAATCACCGCCCCAGGTGTAGGTCCCTTTGAACTTCTCATCCCGAAACGCTGATGAATAATTGTCGTTGGCCGAATCCTGATAGGCCGTCTTGTCAGCACGGTTGAGGTAGAGCAGGGCTTTCAGGCCGAAGGCATCGGTGGCGTGCGAGAAGTTGGCCCAGTATTGGTCGAGCTGGCAATCGTTGTGAAAATATTCCCGGCCCTGGCCCATGTCGTGATCGTAATACAGGGCCGCGAAGGAGAGGTTCGAAGCCGGGGTGAAATCATACGTGGCCTTGACCAGCCCCTGCCAGACCTTTCTGTACCGCTTGATGTTGTAGCTTGCCGGGTCTTCCTGCAAGTAGAAGCCATTGCTCTTGGCATACCCACCGGCGGCCATGGCCCCAAAATCCCCGAACTTCTGGCTGTAAAAGCCATGGGCGTCATAGGTCTCGGCCGTTCCAGCCGCGCCGCGGACCAGGGTCTGCCGCTCCTCGCTCGGCTTCTTGGTGATGATGTGTATGACCCCGCCCAGACCTTCCGACCCGTAGAGAGCTGATGCCGGTCCCCGGACGATTTCGATGCGCTCGATGACATGCTTGGGAATATGGCCCCAGGCTACCCAGGCAATGGCATTGTTGAAATTGTCATTCTGGGGTACCCCGTCTACCAGTATCAGGAGCCGGTTGTTGCCCACTCCCCTCAGCTTCATCGGGCTGTAAATGCCATTGGTCTGCAGAGCATAATGCCGGAAATTGTACATGCCAGGCACACTGCGCAGGATGTCCTCCACCCGGTCGAACGGGGAGGCCATCAATTGTTCACTGGTCAGGACGGTCACGCTCTGAGGAGCGTCAATCGCCGGCATCTCGGTCCGGGTGGCGGATACCACCATGGTGTCCAGCCGATACGCCTCTTTGGTTTCCTCCTGTGCCCCTGCAATCAGCGGATATATCAGCACCGCCAGTCCCAGTCCAATCATTGCCATCCATCGAATAGCTTTCATCGTATCTTCTCCTTTTCCGAATCATTCATAGAAATAGTAAAAATGGTCATGAAATTCAGTTGCCCATAAAAAAAAAGGCCACAAAGATCTCTCCCCGTTTTCGGGGAGCATGACCTTCGTGGCCTTTTTCCGTCTGTTATTATGCCGGCCTCTGGCCGGCTTTTTTAAAACAAAGGTGTGATTCCACCCATTCTTTTTCAGCTTCTGCAGGCAGTTTCAGCTGCCGATTGACTGAGGACGCTCTTACCACCTTGAAAAGTGGGTGTCAAGGTATGTGGATACTAATTTCTGATTTTTTTACAAAAACTGTGGAAGGGAAAAACTATCCTTTGATTTTCATGAATGATACCCGGGGTCGCGTGCTCCGGGTGTGAACTTTCCGGCGTTGAGTGATCTGAACTTTTATTTGCCGGTATTAAACGGAAAATTCATTTTTTCGAAATTGAGGGTGATTTTTCGTTTCATTTGACAGCATCCACCGCGAAGGAGAATGAATTTGTCTGATCGATGATTTGGAATTGCTCAGCCCGATAAAATAGCGGCAGCAAATATGATCTCGCTGCCTTGCTGACGGACCCTGGTTTGTAATCAATGTATACCCAGTCCACCCGTTAAAATCAAATCCATTTTGATTTTAACGGGTGGACTGGGTATGATGTCGCCCTGAACGACAAGCCGGAAGAGGGATGATATTTGTGGTATGGCCAAAGTCAGAAAGAAAAAAAGCAAGCAGAAACAGTGCCTCAGAAATGAAAAACAAAGAAAGCTGCAGTCCCTGACTCCGGATGCGATCCGCGATCAGGCAAAGGCCTTTTTGGCGGCATCCCGTTACCGGGACGCGATACTGGCCTTTCGCGAGGTGCTGAAAAAAGGGGGTGACAAGTATCTTGTCTTGCCGGACCTTTTCCGGGCCTACCGGCTCAGACACGGCCAGCTTCTTGCCAAAAAAATGACCAAAGAGGCTGAAACCGTGGCAAATCTGGGCAGGCAGGTGTTTGAAGCCCTGCCCCGGATCACGCAGGAACTGCTGGAACAGGCCCTGGATTTCCTGCCGGTCCGAACCATCATGGCTGCATTGAAGGAAAAGTCGGCATTTGCGGTGTTGACCCC
>RZZR01000005.1 GCA_009929795.1 Deltaproteobacteria bacterium
GCTTCCATCTTCAGGGCGTGGGACAGTTGGCTCTGCAGTGTGATGTATTCCGTGATGTCCTCGCCCAATAGGAGAAGGCTCCGGCCCTCGCCCTCTCCTCCGGCCATGGGGTGGACTCCCAGTTTGAGATGGCCCTTGCGTCCGTCGATGCGGCTGAACTCCAGGCGCTCCAGGGCCACGCTTCGGCCATCTTGCCGGCAGGCCGCGCAGGCACGGGCCACGGCGTCCCGGTCCCAGGGCAGGTCCTGGTCATGCAGGCACTTTCCCCAAAGTTGATCGCCCCCCACCCCGAGATGCTCCCGGCAGGACCGGTTCCATTCCACCACCCGGTCTTCCTCGTCCAGGACCGCCAGCAGCAGGGGAATGGTCCGGATCAATCCGGCCAGATCGTCCTGAAGCCGGGTCAGGGAGGCCTGGACCTCGGCCAGACGTCCCTCGGGGCTGACTCCGGTCTTCCCGGGGATTTTTGTCGCGTTTTTCGTCACGATGCCCACCTTCTCATGCTTGCGGTCAAGCTTTCACATCACAATGCAGGGACGTTTTCTGGGGCGCGACGCATCGCGCCCCACATTCATCGCACGCTTGAAGCTATTCAATGCAACCCACCAGAATATTTCTGTAATAGGTATTCCATTCATCAGTGTCCTGGGGATCACCCTGCGGCCGGGTCGGCAGTTCACCGCCCACGCCGAAATAGTCGGCGAAATACTGGAAATGATCGGCCCGGTGCCGAATCTTTTTCCCATAGACGTTATCGAACGGAGGCAAGGGCTTGTTGCATTCGATGCCGCCGTTGACGATGTTGATGACCAAGCCGAAACCCTTGGCCCCGTACTTGACCATGACATCGTGACAGGTCTCGCCCGGAACGTTCGGGCTGCCCTTGTACAGGGTCCAGAACCAGAACCCCGAACCAAAGGCCATGGGCCCGTCCTTCAGAATCTTGTCCGGCTCGTCCAGCAGGGGCAGCATGTCGCCATCGTTCAAAAATTCGGAATAGGCCCCGTAATTGGCGTTCCAGCTCAGCTGAATGGGACCCCGTCCGAAAAAGCAGGTGTCCCCGGAAGGCTGATACGTGGGCTGATACTTGTTGCCCGAATCGAAATAGCAATGATCGACCGAACCCCGGGCTCCGTCCTCTTCCTGAAAACACAAACCCCACTTGGCATAGCCGTCCGGAGCCGTGTCCCAGCCCCCGGTGGTTTCCTGGGCCCAGTTGGCCAGGATGGCCGCCAGTTCCAGCCTGTTGATGGTCTCGTTCCCGGAATTGAGGAAAACGGAAAACTCATGGCTCAAATCGAATCCGGCCATCATGTTGGCGTAGGAATACAGGTTTCGATCGGCCCCCGGGATGCTCGATGGCCTTTCGTTGGCGTGGGGGAACAAAGCTTTGAAGTCGGCCTGGGTTATGAATTTTTCCAGAATTTTATGATTTTGTGTCGGTGAATCGGAAAAACTGTCCCCCGTGCACCCGGCCAGGACAAAACTCAACAGACAACATACAAAAACCCTTTTCATCTGATTCTCTCTTCATTTTTTTACTTTCAATGTGTTCCAGCCAATACCTTCGCTTGGATTGACCCTCCTTTGTTGTATGGTTTGCTCTGTGTTTCAGTCATTGTTTTCGATTGAAAGGTCAACAACTGACTGGATATTTCCCGTTCATCGCCCACCGTCCCGGGTTGTCGTGGATGAATCGACGTCGCCATGGCCGCCAATCTTTACAACCCCGATACTCCGAGGCTATTCCCGACCCTCCGCCGGGCCGCCGGAACGGCCCATTCCAGCAACCCATGGAGGAACACGCCCCATGCCCGAGACCCGCCTTGGCCGCTACACCGTCGACGAATATCTCAGCCTCATCGAGGACTTCCACGGCTTCCAGGCCCCGGGCCTGATCCTGGGCGGCTTCATGGTCCAGGCCGCCATGGAACGCATCCCCCCCAGGACCCTGTCCGACGCCGTGTCCGAAACGGCCTGGTGCCTGCCCGACGCCATCCAGCTCTTGACCCCCTGCACCGTGGGCAACGGCTGGCTGAAGATCGTCCAGCACGGGGTCTACGCCCTGGCCCTGTACGACAAATACACCGGCCACGGAATCCGGGTATTCCTGGACGCCACCAAACTCGACTCCCGGCCCCTGATCAAGGAATGGTTCCTCAAACTCAAGCCCAAGCAGGAGCAGGATTCTCCGGGAATCCGCCACGAGATTCTCCAGGCCGGGGCCGACATCTGTTCCTTCGAGACCGTCCAGGCCGGACCGCGCCTTTTGGACAAGCGGAGCAAGGGCCGCCTCGGGGCCTGTCCCCTGTGCGGCGAGATCTACCCCCTCCAGTACGGCGAACTCTGCCGGGCCTGTCAGGGCGATTCTCCATACATCTCGAGATCCGGCAGCCTGTCCAAGCCTCCGGCCTTCAAGGCCTATGTCCCGCCGGCCATGCTTGTGGAGGAGGCCCTGGGCCGGGCCGCCCTGCACGACATGACCCGCATCGAACCCGGCCGAAGCAAGGGTCCAGAATTTTTGGCCGGAGAAACCATCACCGCCGGGGATGTCTGCCGCCTGCACCGTATGGGAAAGGCCCGAATTTTTGTCCAGGACGAAACCGAACCCGGAACCGACTGGATTCACGAAAACCAGGCCGCCGAGGCCTTTGCCAAGGCCATGGCCGGGCCTGGCGTCGTTCCCCAGGGCCCGCCCAGGGAGGGCAAGGTCAACCTGGCAGCCGACCGGGACGGCCTTCTGGTCGTGGACCGGGACGTGTTGACCCGCTTCAATCTCGTTCCCCAGGTCATGTGCGCCACCCGCCACACCTGCCGTCCGGTCCGGTCCGGAACCAGGGTGGCCGGCACCAGGGCCATCCCCCTCTACCTCCACGCCTCTCTCTTTCGCACGGCCCTGTCCGTTTTGGATGAAGGTCCCCTGGTCAAGGTCGAACCCATAAGACCACTGACCACCGGCATTTTGGTCACCGGCACCGAGATCTTCAACGGCCTGGTGGAGGACAAGTTCGCCCCCATAATCCGGGGCAAGGTCTCCCAGTACGGTTGCCCGGTGTTGGACCCGATCATCGCTCCGGACCAGGCCCGGGCCGTGCGCGACGGAGCCAGGGCCCTGCTTGAGGCCGGGGCCGAACTGTTGATCACCACGGCCGGCCTGTCCGTGGACCCCGACGACGTCACCCGCCAGGGCCTGGTCGAGGCCGGGGCCACTGACCTCGTCTACGGGGCCCCGATTCTGCCCGGCGCCATGACCTTGCTGGCCCGCATCGACCGGGTTCCGGTCATCGGCGTTCCGGCCTGCGCCCTGTTCTTCAAGACCACCAGCTTGGATCTTCTCCTCCCCAGAATTTTGGCCGATGTGGCCGTGACCAGGGCCGATCTGGCCGATCTGGCCGAAGGCGGGCTCTGCCACGAATGCAAGATCTGCACCTTCCCCAAGTGCGGATTCGGCCGATAGGCGGAACGAACTCACGAAAGCCCCGTCAATTCATCGTCGGCCAGGGGCAGGGTCAGGATGAAGGTCGTGCCCCGGCCGAAAATAGACTCGCAGCGAATCTCGCCCCCATGGGTGTGAAAGACCATCTGGGCCAGGGCCAACCCCTGACCCGTGCCCCGGCCCACGTCCTTGGTCGTGAAGAATGGATCGAAGATTCTTGACAGGACCTCTTCGGGGATCCCCGGCCCAGTGTCCGAGATCCGCATCTCGACCATGTCCGCGATGGGACGGGCACTGATCGCAATCTCGCCGGAACGACCTGTGTCCTCCACGGCCTGGATGGCGTTGACCAGGATATTCAGGACGGCTTGGCTGATCTCCCCCGGGGAGCAGAAGACCTTCGGCAGATCCTGGACGATGTCCAGCCGAACCTCGGCCTTTCCCCGCCACTGGGACTCGGTCAGGATCACCAGATCCCGAAGGATGGTCCCAGGATCGATTTCCTCCCGCTGTCCCGGCACGTTGGGCACCAGTTTCTTCATGGCTGAGATGATATGGCTGACCTTGGCCAGCCCGACCCGGATGTCGGCCAGGGCCTCGGGAACCTCGGCCAGTGCCCGTTGGACCTCCTCCGCATCGACCTTTTCGGCCGTGCCCTCCATTCCGGCGCATTGAGTGGCCAGGGCCTTGAAGGCCGAATCCAAGTAGTCGATGTTCGCGGTCACGTACTGAATAGGCGTGTTCAGTTCGTGGGCCACGCCCCCGGCCAACTGCCCCACGCTCTCCAATTTGCGGACCGTCATCATTTTCCGCTCGTTGTCACGCAATCGATCCATGGCCCGGGCGTTTCGCAGGGACATGGCCGCGAAATCCCCGAACAGACCAGCCAAACGGGCGTCGTTTTCGGTGAAGTTTCCCGGCTTGTTGGCCAGGCCCATGATCCCGACCACCTGTCCCTCCACGTTCAAAGGGGCGAAAAGCACGTTCCGCATGGCCACATGACCCTTGGACATGAACTCCATCCATGGGCTGTGCATGAAGTCGTTTTCAAAGACCACCCGGCCCGTGGCGTAGGCCTCGGCCCGCAGCCCCCTGATGGGCATGGGCAGGGACGGGTCCACCGTGCATGGGGCCTTGCCCGAATCGAGAAAGAGCACCTCGTTCTCGTGGCCGTCCGGTGAGAGCAGGGCCACATACCCGGCCCGGGCCCCGGTCACGGACTTGCAGGCGTCGAACACGGCCCGGGCGCTGTCCGTGAAGTCGGCGGTCCGGAGCACGCTTCTGGAGGCTTGGAGCAGAGCCTCCATCTCCAGATTTCTTCGAGTTGCCTCGTCGAGTTGCTTCCTGGATTTCAGGGCTTCGTTGTGCAGGTCCGCCAGAGCCTTGAGCTTGGCCGTGAATATTTTGAGGTCCACGGGTTTACGCAGGTAGTCCACCGCTCCTTTATCGTAGCCCTGGAACCGGTCGGAGTCCGAAAGTCTGAACGCGGTGACGAAGATGAGCGGCGTATTCTCGTTCAACCCTTCGGCCCGAATGCAGGACGCGGTCTCGAATCCGTCCATTCCCGGCATGTTCACGTCCAGGACCATGGTCGCGTATTCGTTCCGTCGGGCCAATTCGATGGCCTCGGGCCCGTTCGTGGCCTGATCGATTTCGATCTTCGGAATTCTTTTGATGGCTCCCTCCAGAACCAGCAGGCTGACCGGATCGTCGTCCACCAGGAGCACCCGGCAGGGTGCCTCGACCGTGCTTCCGCCGCTAATGGTCATCATGTCCGCCTCCCATGGGCATCCGTATCCGAAAGGTCGTGCCCTTGCCCACCGTTGAATCGAAATCAATGGTCCCGCCGTGCTTGGTCACGGCCGCGTAGGTGATGGCTAAACCCTGGCCCGTGCCCCGGCCCACCTCCTTGGTGGTGAAAAAGGGATCGAAAACCCGGTCGGCATCCCAGTCGGGAATTCCGCATCCCGTGTCCGTGATCGTGATCTCCACCATCTCCCCGACCAGAGCGGTCCGGATGGTGATCAGGCCCTTTGCCCCAGTATTCGCAACCACTTCCCCGATGGCCTGGGCCGCGTTGACCACCACGTTCAACAAGGCCTGGTTCAGGTCGCCGGGTATGCAGAGGATGGGGGGCAAATGAGGGGCCAGGTCCGTCTTCAGGTCGGCCACGTATTTCCACTCGTTTCGAGCAATGGTCGCCGTGGTCTGCACGGCCTCGTTCACATCGACCATCCGGAGTGCGTCCAGATCCGGATGGGAAAACCGCTTCATGGCTTGGACGATGGTCCGGATCCGGTCCACGCCTTCCAGGGATTCATCCAGGGATTTCCGGGCCTCAGCCATCAATGGCCGAAGCTCGGCCAAGTCATCTCGGACCTCCGAGCCCTCAGTTTCGATCCCGGAATCCAGGGCAGCCTCGACGCGTTCCAGAACCATGCGCAAAAAGTCGAGGTTCCCCCCGATGTACTGGACCGGGGTGTTGATCTCATGGGCGATGCCCGAGGCCAGCTGACCCACGCTCTCCAGCTTCTGGGCCACGGCCAGTTGCCGCTCGAGATTTTTCCGATCCGAGATGTCGAAAAGGATGGCCACCCGGTGCGGCCGACCGTCGATGGTCACCGGCACGACGCTCTTGCTGATCGACAAAACCCGGCCGTCGGGCCGCTCCAGCCGGAACTCGGCGTGGAGGGTCTTGCGGCCCAGGGCCGGACACGCGCCGTCCTCGGCCTTGCGCTTTTCCACGCATATGAAATCCTGGCATCTGCGCCCGACCAGGGCCGCCTCGTCCAGACCGAGAAGCCCGGCCCCCACCGCATTGACCTCCACGATCCGGTGGTCGGCCATGTCGATGACGAACACCCCGGCCTCGATCCCGGACAGGATGCTCTGCAAAAGATCCTTCTGCTCCCGAACCCGTTCCTGAGCCTTGGCCCGCTCGCTGACATCCAGAACCAGAATGTAAGCCCCCCTGACCCGGCCATCGCCGTCCACATCGGGACGATAGCGGGCCTCGAACCACAGAATGCCCTTGCCCGGCGGGTCGACCCGACCCTCAAAGTCGACAGGCTCTCCGGCCAGGGCCCTGGTCAGAGGCTTTCGGATCAAAGCCCACATCTCCGGGCCGACCACCTCGGCCACGGTCAGGCCCAGGATCTTGTCCTCATCCAGCCTGTGAAATCGTTGATAGCCTTCGTTGACGAACCTGTAGCGGAAATCCGCATCCACATAGGCCACCAGGGCCGGAAGATTGTCCGTGACCGTCCGGAGAAAGGCCCGGCTGACCCGAAGTTCGCGATTGGCCTCGGCCAAGTCGCTGGTCCGCTCCTTGACCAGGGTATTGAGCTTGTCCCGCTCCCGCAGAATCCGGACCTGAGCCGCCTTTCGTTCCACGGCGTAGCGTACGGCCCGGACCGACAAGGGACCCGACATCTGGTCCTTGATCAGATAGTCTTGAGCCCCGGCGCGCACGGCCTGAATCCCGGCCTCCTTGCGGTCCAGAACCGTGACCACGATCACCGGCAGATCCGGAAAAGTGGCCGTGAACCGCTCAAAGGTTTCCAGACCCTGGCTGTCGGGCAGATTGAGATCCAGGAGCACGGCGTCGACCCGACCCTGCCCGACCCGTTTCAGGCCCTGCTCCAAGGTCCCGACACTGTCCAGGGCTGGGCTCCGGCCGCCGTTCTCCTCGGCCAGATAGGCCCGCAACAGCTCCACGTCATCTGGATTGTCTTCAATGTACAGGATTCGCAGTTCGTCGTCCTTCATGCTCGCTCCCTCACGCTCTGGGAAGTTTGACCACTGTGAACCAGAAATCCTCGATAGACCGGACCACCTTCATGAACTGATCGAAATCCACGGGCTTGGTCACGTAGCAGTTCACATGGCAATCATAGGCCCGCTCAATGTCGTCCTCGTTGTCCGAGGTGGTCAAAACGACCACCGGGATGGTCCTGAGCACCGGGTCGGCCTTGATCTCCCGCAGAACCTCGTGCCCGTCCTTGCGCGGCAGGTTCAGGTCCAGGAGGATGATGTCCGGCCTGGGGGACTCGGTAAAAGGCCCCTGCCGACGCAGGAACAGGAAAGCCTCCTCCCCGTCCTGAACCACATGCAAAACGCTGTGGACCTTGGCGTCCTTCAATGCCTCCCTGGTCAGCAGAACATCGTCGGGGTTGTCCTCGACCATGAGGATTTCCACGGCCTTCAATCTATTCATCGTCCACACCTTCAACTGGCAGGGTGAAATGAAATACCGACCCGTCATTTCCATCCGAGGCAACGCCGATCCGCCCTCCGTGACGCTCCACGATCCGCTTGCAGACCGCCAGGCCGATGCCTGCCCCCTCGTAGGCCTCCCGGCCATGCAGCCGCTGGAAGATGGCAAAGATCCGATCCTGGTACTGGGGGTCGATGCCGATGCCGTTGTCGGCCACCTCCACCCGCTGCCACCGGCCCTCGGCCCGGGCCGAGATCCTGATCTTCGGAACTGCGTCCGGCCGTCGAAACTTCAAGGCGTTGGCCACCAGATTCTGGATCAGCTGGACCAACTGGACCCGATCCCCCCGGACCCTGGGCAGATCTCGGACCTCGATCCTGGCCCCGGTTTCCTCCACGGCCTGGGCCAAATTTTCCAGGGCCTCGGCCGTCACCTCGTTCAAATCCACCGTCTCCAAGGCACCGCCTTTGGTGTTCACCCGGGAATAGGTCAGCAGCCCCCGGATCAGGGCCCGCATCCGCTCCCCGGCCCTGACCGTGCCCCGCATGAAGGTCCGTCCGTCATCATCCAGACGATCCCCGTACCGACGCTCCAGAAGCTGGATATAGCTGATCATGACCCGAAGAGGTTCCTGAAGATCATGGGAGGCCACAAAGGCGAAATGCTCCAGCTCCTTGTTGGACCGCGACAGCTCTTCGTGACTGTGCTCGAGCTTCTCGGCCATGGCGTCGAAAATCTGACCGAGCAGGGCCACCTCGTCCCGGCCCCGGAGACCGCTTCGGGCCAAAAGATCACCCCCGGCCAGGGCCCTGGCCGCCTCGGCCAGACGGGACATGGGCCGCACCAGGCCCCGGGCCAGGGCCGCCGAGGCCAGCAACGCCAACAGGGTGGCCACAGCCGCGACCAGGATCAGGTCGTTGCGCCGTTTGAGGGTCGCCCCGAACACGTCGTCGTATTCCAGGCGCAAGGCCAAAATCCAGCCCAGGGCATCACCTTCGCCGTGGTCGTAGAATCCGGCCACGGCCACCACCTCCCGGTCATCCCCCGCTCCCTGGATGGCCGACCACGATCCGACACCCTCCATGTCTCGTGCGTCCGACCCCCTCGGCACCGTTCCAGCTTCGCCGGGTTGAAACAGGCGACTGGCGTACAGGACCCGATTTTGGGCGTCCACCAGCTCCATGACCGTGGTCCGAAAGGGCCGCAGATGGATGCCCGTTTCCCTGGCCAGGGCCGTGGCCCCCACCGTGGCCGCCATGACCCCGACCATGGCCCCCGAGGTATCCTGGATGCGCACGGCCACGGTAACCACCTCCCACCGGTCCTCCTCGCCAAAAGCTCCGGTCGTCACGGACCGGCCCATGTCAACGGCATCCTGCCACCACCTGTTTTTCGGCCCTCCGGACGGCAGTCCAGCCTCTGTGGCTCCGACCACCAATCCGGTCCGGTCCGTCACCAGAACCGTCTCGAAAAATGGCGTTCCGTAGTTCTGGGCAAAAAAGTCGACGAACCTTTGCCGCAGTCGGTCGTCAATCCAGGCCCTCCCACGGATGGGCGCTTCCTCGGTCAAGACCTCCTGCATGATCCCGTCCGTCAGGAACAGCCGCATGTCCTCCACGCTGAAGGCGATGTTGTTTCGGACCCGGTCCATGACCAGTCCGGCCAGGATTTCCATGTCCCGCAAGACAACTTCTTCGGTTTCGGCCTGGGACCGAGCGATGAGCCAAAAGGAAACCCCCACGAGCAGGCCCACGGTCACGGCCGTCAGCAGACCGAGCCGCAGGCCGATGCCCGGCCGGAACCCGACTCGAAAGAGATCCAGGCTATCGTTCATGATAGACGAGCCGACCGTTCTCGATATGGGCCGGCACCAGGGGAAAGGTCCATTCGTGGCTCCCTTTGGTCGAAACCACGTCGCCGAATACGCCGGGGAAGACGAACCCTCCGGCCAGGCCGTTGCGCAGGCTTTCGGCTCCAAGGCCGTTTCGCTCCAGCGTCGCCGCCAGCAACATGACGGCATCGTAGCCAATGGCCGTGAAATGAGTGAAAGCCTCCCCGGTCATGGCCTCGTACCCGGCCTTCAGACTGGCGGCCCGGTCGGCCCTGGGGCTGTAGATTCTGGTCGTGCTGACCTGCAGACCCTGGAACTGGGGCATGGTCAGATAAAGGGGATGGGCCGAGCTGGTCAGGCCCAGCCGGACGCCGCCATACTCGTCCCTGACCAGGGCTTCGTACAGGGGCGGATGCTGTCCGGGCAGGCCGACGACCAGCACCCCGTCCGTGTCGGCCAGCCCCGTGGGCGGTGCTGAAAACTCCATGGCGTTCATGGGAAACGGCCAGTCGAGAACGCGTCGACCCTCGGGTTCCAGGGTCCGGCGCAGATGGTCGAGCATGACCCGGCCAAGGACCGAATCCACCCGCCAGACTCCCAGAGTCTCCACGCCCAGAACCCGGACATGGTCGACGATGGGGCCTAGCTCGTCCTCGGGCCGGGGCCAGTACCGGAAGGTCCAGGTGGCGTTGGCCGTCAGTTCCGGGGCCGAGGTCACCACCCCCAGAAGGGGGACTTCCGCCGCCTCGGCCAGGGGCCGCAGGCCCAGGGCCACGTGGCTCCGGGCGACAATGACCGCTGCCGGCTCGCCCTTGGCTGTCATCTCGGCCCACAGGTCCCGGGCCCGGGCCGGATCGGAACCGCAGTCGCGGAAATCCAGGACCAGCTTGCGGCCACGGATGCCCTGGCCTGAGTTGATCTCCCTGGCCGCCAGGACCATGCCGTCCCGGATGGCCGCTCCTTCCAGGGTCTGTCCCCCCGAAGCATCCTCGATGCTCAGGATGGCCCCCAACCGGACCGCATCGGGATCGCCGCAGGCAGACACCAGGATCGCCAGAGCCAAGCCCAGAATCAGAACAACAGAATTACGGGCATCGAGCATGTTCGCCCCTCCTCGAGATAAATCCTGAGATGTCCCACATGTAGACCGATTTCTGGGACGGGGCAAGACCGAATTCGAATCAGGCTATTGCCTGGGCCCGGCCGCCTCCTTTTTGCCAGATCTGGTCAAGCGTAGGCGCAAAAACTCGGCCGCAGCCGCTCCGGCCTCGTCTCCCAAAGAATGCCTCATGCCGTATTCGGCCAGGTCCTCGGCCATCTGCTTTTCCATCCGCTCCGACTCCAGGAACATGATGTAGGTCAGAAGCAGGGCCGCGTCGTTGTCTTCGCCGCCGCTGCACAGCAGCTCGATCTGGTTGCGGGGCACGGTTTCGTGCAGCCGTTCGATGAACATGTCGATCCATTTGCCGTACAGGGTCGGCATGATCTCCGGTATGGCCAGGGCCACGGCCTCGGCTGTTTTCCGGTCAAGATCGGGCATGGTCACCGAAAAGTACTCCAGCAGGGATTCCTTTCGGCGGCTCTCGTCCCTCGAGAACCGGTCCAGGACCAGCAAAAAAATCTTGCTCCGAATCTCATGGTCGGTCATTTCCATTTCACATATCTCCTTGTCGTGTCGTTATGTTCGCCCTAAGTCGTGAGTCATTGCCAAAAATCGGCAGGCCGTGGCGCGGCCGCCGGTTCGGTCATGGTGTCTCCTATCTATTGACCCGTCAAATGCATATGGCGGAATTGTGAAAAAAAACCCATCGCTCTGGACATCCGCCCACCGGCAGGATACAAAGCCCGAAAAGTCATGCATATCATATCTCTATCCAATTGAAATTATGAACAATCCACATATCCTCCTCGAAACGAACCTCGGCGACATCCTTATCGAACTCCTTCCCGAACATGCCCCGGAAACAGTCCAGAACTTCCTGGTCTACCTGGACGAGGGGCACTTCGATGGCACAATTTTCCACCGGGTCGTCCGGGGGTTTGTCATTCAGGGTGGTGGGTACGGCATCGACCTCGTTCGCCGTCCTACCCGGGAGCCAATTATCAACGAAGCAGGCAACGGCCTGTCCAACACCAAGGGAACCGTGGCCATGGCCCGGACCCCGAACCCCCATTCGGCCACGGATCAATTTTTCATCAATGCCGAAGACAATCCATCGTTGGACCATCGCGATGACACCCCCGAGGGTTTTGGTTATGCCGTCTTTGGCCGGGTCGTCGAAGGAATGGACGTGGTCAAAAAAATCAACTGGAAAGTTTCCAAACCACGGGACGGCTTTGACGCCCTTCCCGTGGACATGGTGATGGTAAACGCCGCGCGGCGTTTCGAATAGGAACCGGCACCCCGAACCGACAGCGAGGAGAGCGCAGATGACGAAACTGAAACAATGGGACTGGACCCCGGGCGAGAGGACCATCGTGCCCTCCCTGGCCTGTCCTGCCGGATTCATGTGGCAGGAGGAGGCCGTGGCCTCGCCCGATGGCGAAACCGTGGCCGCGGTGGCCAGACGTGAGGACGAGACCTTCACCGTGCGCGTCAATAACGAGCATTGGGAAGGCGAATACGAGAAATTTTGGCATCTGGGCTTCGGCCCCGACAACCGTCTGGCCGGTCTGGCCCAGGTGGACGGTGAATGGCTCCTGACCGTGAACGACGAGGCTCTGGGTGAGAGCCACGCCTTTCTGTGGACCATCCTCTTTGACGAAGACGGCACCAACGTGGCCTGCGCCTCCCAGCAGGACGGCAGCTACGGCATGCTGACCAACGGAGAACCTTGGCCGGAACTCTTCGACAACGCCAATAATTTCGCTTTAAGCCCCACCAACGGCAAAACCGCGGCCGTGGTTCAGATCAAGCCTCTGGGCCAGGCCGACACCGAAACCTTTTTCAAGGGCGTCTTCAGCGTGGCTGTGAACGGCCAGGTATGGGACTCCATTTTCGTCAACGCCTGGACCCCGGTATTTTCCCACGACGCCTCCCATGTCGCCGTCCAGGCCCGCATCAACACCTACGAATATACCATTACCGTGGATGACAAGCCCTGGACCCAGCGCTTTCAATATGTCTGGGATCCGGCCTTCGACCCGGCCACCGGCGATGTTCTGGCCCCGGTCCGCCTCCAGGGCAAATGGGGCCTAGCCCGTAACGGAAGTATGGACTGGAACCCGACACTGGTACAATGCTGGGATGTGAAAATCGGCCCTGACGGCAAGAACATCTGGGCCATCGGCGCCCCCGAATACGGGAAATTTACCGCCATCCAGAATGGCCGGCCCTGGAACACGAAGTTCCCTGTGGCCGTCGACCTGCGTCTGTCTCCGGACGGTACCCGGGCCGCCTGCCTGGGAAATAACAACAATACCGACTTCGTGGTTGTCGTCGATGACAAACCCTGGCCCGGTACCTGGGGCATGGCCTGGGCTCCGGTCTTTTCCCCGGACGGCCGCCATGTGGCCGTCACCGTCCGCAAGAATGGCCAATACACGGTTCTGGTCGACGGCAAGGGCATGAACCGGACCTTCCGCCGCTGCTGGCCTCCGGCCTTCAGTTCCGATGGCGCCCACATCCTCATCCGGGCACTGGACGGCAACGCCTTCAAGCGCATCGTCCTTCCCGTCAAGCAATTTTCCTGAAGGAGGCCCCATGGAAACATTGTATCTTCTGGCCCGAGGGCCCCTGTGTTGGGCCACGGCCATCATCTTCGTTCTGGCCATGGGCTGGAAATTGTCCAAGGCCTGGTCCGAAGCCAAGGCCAAAGACGGCTCCTCGGTAGCCTATCTGTCCTGGAAATTTGGGCTGCGGTCCATCTTCAACTGGGCCATTCCCTACAATGCCCTGGGCTGGAAAGAGAATCCCCTGATCTGCGCGGCCACGTTTTGCCTGCACCTCTCCCTTTTGCTTTTGGTACTGTTCGCCGACGGCCATACCGTCTTGTGGGAATACACCTTCGGCCTCCGAATCTGGGCCCTCTCGCCCATGCTGTCGGATATCCTGTCCGTCGTAGCCTTGACCTCTCTGGGCGTTCTGGCTTGGCGGAGGATCGCGGTGCCGCAGGTCAAATTCGTCACCGGCCCGGCCGATTGGCTGGCCCTGATACTGGTCACCGTCCCCGTCCTGACCGGCTTTCTGTCAGGATTCCTCGGCGGAACCTCGGCCCTGACCTTGACCACCCTGCACATCCTGACGGCCGAAATCCTTATTGTCCTTATCCCCTTCACCCGCCTGTCCCATGCCGTTTTCATCTTCTTCACCCGGGCCTACATCGGCTCCGAGTTTGGTGGAGTCCGGCATTGCAGAGACTGGTAACATATACGGAGTATCCATGAGCACCATAAGGGAACGACGAATCACGGACCAGGGTCTGGAGATCGGCCTGGCCGCCCTGACCCAGGATCGCATCCGGGAAGCGGTTCAGGCCATCAGAAACTCCGAAACCGGGGCCAAGATGAAGGTCTACCACGAGACCTGTATGCGATGCGGCATGTGCGCCCCGGCCTGCCATTTCTACGTCTCCAACGACAACGACCCGAGCTACGCTCCAGTGGCCAAGGTCCATCAGACCATGACCCGCATTCTAAACGGCGAGGACATTGGCCCTCAGGACGTCTACGACTTCGCCCAGATCGCCTACACCGAGTGCAACCTCTGCCGTCGTTGCGCGTTCTACTGCCCGGTGGGCATCGACATCGGCTACATCATGAGCACGGTGCGCCGGTTCTGCTACAAACTGGGCATGGTTCCCCAGTATCTGAACGATACCGGCAACAGTCACGCCTCGACCATGAACCAGATGTGGGTCAAGGAAGACGAATGGACCGACTCCCTGCTCTGGCAGGAGGAGGAGGCCCGGGACGAATTCCCCCATATCCGCATCCCCCTGGACAAGGAAGGGGCCGACATCTTCTACTCGGTCATCGGCCCGGAACCCAAGTTCCAGACCCAGTTGATCTACCAGGCCGCCTGCATCATGCACGTGGCCGGACTGGACTGGACCATGCCCAGCTTCCCTGGCTGGGACAATTCCGACATGAGCATGTATATCGGCGACTTCGAAACCATGGGCCGGGTCAAGAAGGCCCATTTCGATGCCGCCCAGAAGCTGAAATGCAAACGCATCGTCATGGGTGAATGCGGCCACGCCTTCCGGTCTGTCCACGATGTGGGCAACCGCTGGCTCGGGGCCAAGGATTCTCCAGTGCCCATCGTCCATTCGATCAAGTTTTTTGCCGACCTTATCCGGGAAGGCAAAATCAAAATTGCTTACAAAATCGACGACCCGGTGACCATCCATGACCCCTGCAACGTCATCCGCGGCCGGGGTCTCATGGATGAACTCCGCTATGTGACGCACGCCCTGTGCTCCAACGTCATCGAAATGACCCCCAACCGTGAATACAACTATTGCTGTTGTGCTGGCGGCGGAGTCATCAACTGCGGCCCGCCCTACAAGAACTCCCGAGTCCAGGGCAACCGAGTCAAGGCCGAACAGATCAAACGGACAGGGGCCACGATCGTCATTTCACCCTGTCACAACTGTCATTCCGGCCTGGAAGACATCGTCCACGGGGCCAAGATCGATGCCAAAATCAGTTTTCTGGGGGATCTCATCTACCCGCAGATGGAAAAGCCGGCGCACTTCACCGAGCCGGCACCCTGCAATGGAGGTGGCCATGTCTAAACTGAAACGCACCACTCTCCCGGTCCTGGCCGTCCTGGCCGCGGCCATTTTCCTTCTGGCCCCCCTGGGTTCTCTCATGGCCCAGGACTCCTTTATCAACTTCGAACCCCTGCGGCCCCTAACCCGGCCGGCGGCCCTGTTCGACCACGACGACCACAACGAAAAAGCTGGGCTTGAAGACTGCACGGCCTGCCATCACGGCGGCGAGAACGGGGTCATGGACCCTGATGAGGACACGGCCGGCACGCCCTGCGCCGACTGCCACAAGGTCGATGCCGGACCCAACACCCGTCTGGTTCGGGCCTATCACCTCCAGTGCATCGGCTGTCATGAAAAGGATGCCAAGGGCCCTCTGGCCTGCGGTCAATGCCACGATCCGTTTATAAAGGCCGCCGAGTAAACGGAAAGTAGAGTATGGAAGTTTTCGAGGCCATCGCCAACCGACGGAGCGTCCGCAAATACACGGATAAGCCCGTTGCCGACGATCAGATCCGGACCATCCTCGAGGCGGCCATGATGGCCCCCAGCGCCGGCAACGCCCAACCTTGGCAATTCGTGGTCGTTCGTGACCGCGAGATCCTGGCCGCCTTGAAGGACATCAACCCTTACGCGGCCATGGCCGCCCGGGCACCGCTGGGCATCCTGGTTTGTGGGGATCTGAGCCTTGAAAAATACCCTGGCTACTGGGTTCAGGACTGCTCGGCCGCCATCCAGAATATGCTCCTGACCATCCACGGTCTGGGCCTTGGTGCGGTCTGGACCGGCATCCACCCCATGGCCGACCGCGTGGCCGGATTCCGGAAGCTCTTCAAGCTGCCGGACCATGTCGTGCCCCTGGGATTCATCATCATCGGCCACCCGGCCCAGAACCCCACTGCCGAAAGCCGCTATCGGGAAGACCGAATCCATCAGGAAACTTGGTAGCAAAACCGTAATAAACGACAACGGGCGGACAGTGACCTCACTGCCCGCCCGTTTTTTTTGCCCCCATCCAATCAGATCAGCCAGGCCCGCAACTCTTCTTTCCCCAATGCATCGTGCATTTTTACTCGATGCGTTCAGTGAAAATACTCAATTCGTGTTGCCGTTCCGGACGGACGCCCTGACCTCGTCCAGAATCGGCGTCCAGGATGAGAACCTTCCCAGCGACGAACCGCCCTGATCGTTCACCTCAAACCCCGGTCCATGGACCGTGGACACCCTGATTTCCACTCGGTCAAAGGAAACGGCCCCGGTCTCAGGGTTGAAGAGCCATTCCGTGCCGTAGGGATTTTCAGGGAAGGCGACCAAAACGCCCTCGGACATCAAATCCTCCAGCTCCTGGGGCCAAGCCCCGGTCCGATTCTTGAAATCGGCCACGGACCGTTCCAGAACCAGCACCCCTTCCAGGGCCTTGATCCGTCTCTCGATCTCGTCCGTCCTGGAACCCTCGGTCTCTTTTTCCTTGAGCATGGCGTACAGCAATCTCAGGGCCCATTCGGTCCGGCCCGATTTCTGGGCCAGCCTGGCCCCGAGGACCGGCAGGATTTCCGGGGAATGCGGAACTTTGGCGGCCTGAAGAAAGGATTCCGAAGCGGCCTGATAGTCGTTCAGAAAATAATACTGGTTGAAACCGGCGTAGTACCGGGCCCGCCAATCCCAGGGCCGGTGCTCGGCCGCTTTCCTCAGAATCCGGACGGCCCGTTCGGGCATGCTTGCGCTCCAGGCCAGTAGTCCCTGGGCCATGAGATAGGTCTGCTCGAAATAGGGGTCCAGGGCTTGGGCCTGGTCAAAGGCCCGGGCCACGGCCAGCCACTCGGCCCGATCCAGGACTTGATTGGATCCGATGAACGATTGGACCCCAAGGAGCAGATAATCGGCAGCCAGACCCTTGAATTCACCGGCCAGGGCCTGAAGGGCCAAAGGCGGCAGATTCAGGCCGTCGAATTGGAATCGGTGCATCCGGCCCTGTCGTTGTTCCTGCACGGCCAGTCCTGCGGCCATGTAGCCGGAAAGAAGCGCGAGGCCCAGGAAGACGAACAGGATTTTTCTCAGCTTCATGCCATATCTCCATCCCCGTTGGGGCAGGTTTAAAACCAGCCCCAACTACGGCAACCATCCGGCCATTACGACAGCTCCCTTCGGGAAAAAGCCCAAACGGCCAGCCACAGGGAAAAACCGATGTAGGCTAGGCCGTAAGCCGCCACCCAGGCCATCTGAACCGGGTCCTGAGGCAGACCATAGGCCGCGGCCAGCTTATAGTCGAAGGCCGAAAAATTCGGAAAGATCCAGCCGGCCACTTTGACCACCCAGGTCAGGACCGGATTCTCGCCCAGGGCCGTTCGAGCCAGGGCCGCCTTTTGGACGGTTTCTAGTGATTGGCCGATGACGTAGGCCAAAAAGAGCAGGAACAGGGCCGTGAACTGCTGACTGGTCAGACATACCAGAAGGATGCCCAGGGCCAGAAGCACGAACAGGGCCAGGATCTGCATGGCCAGGGCCAGTCCGAACAGGCTCCAGGAGAACCCCATGGGCACCCAGGCCTCCTTGCCCATAACCGAAAACTTGAAGGACAGAACCGCGCACAGGGCCAGGATTCCGGCCGCGGCCAGCAAAACCAGGCACATGCCGACAAAGGTCCCCACCAGAAACTGGGATCGGGTCACCGGTCGGGACAAGACCATGTACACGGAACGCCGCTCCAGGTCCGCGGCCAGATTTCCCACTCCAAGGAAAAAGATAAGCAGCAGGCCCGACAGGGATACCGTGGACAGGCCCACGTCCACGGCCACCTTGCCGACTTCCCAGGTGAAGGACGAGGTGATGACCAAGTTGGCCAGGAAAAGGCCCAAGGCCAGAGCCAGGACCACATGCACGGCCTTGTGCCGGATGGCTTGCCGAAAGGTCAGCCCGGCCACGAGAATGATACCGTTCATGCCGAGACCTCCCCACCCATTCGAGTCCGGCTATCAGCCTCGATCAGGGCCACGAAGGAGTCTTCCAGGCTGCCTTGAAGTCTGAAGTCCTCCACTCGACCCTCAAACAACAGCCGACCGTGGTTGATGATCCCGATCCGGTCGCAGAGCCGCTCCACGTCGCTTAGAATATGGGAGGAAAAGAACACGGTCCGGCCCTGGTCCCGGCATTCCAGAATGAGGTCGGTGATCAGCCGGCGTCCCATGGGGTCCAGTCCACTCATGGGTTCGTCCAGGACCAGGAGCTTCGGGTCGTGAACCAGGGCCATGGCGAATCCCAGACGCTGCTTCATACCCTTGGAGTAGGTCCGGACCTGATTTTTGGCCGCCTGGGCCAGGTTGACCCGTTCCAGGATCTGTATGGCCCTACTGGAAAGCCCCAAACGGTCTATGCCGGAGGCCCGTCCGCAGAAGGCCAGACATTCCAAAGCCGTCAGGTTCTCGTAGACCGAGGGGTTTTCGGGAAGATAGCCCAGGGAACGACGGCAGGCCACGTTCCGATGGTCCATGCCGTCCACCAATATCCGGCCCGAACAGGCTTGGATGAAGCCCATGAGGACCTTGATGGCAGTACTCTTGCCCGCCCCGTTGGGCCCAAGGAACCCGAACACGGAACACTTGGGAACGTGCAGGTTCAGGTCGTGCAGCACCCGGCTGGACCCGAAATTCTTGGTCAATGATTGGATGTCGATCATGATGTGCCCGAAAAAATGGTTTTGAAATACAGCACGTAGAACGCTTTCCTTCACCAATGAAGGCATTCAGCGACCATGGCCGGACCAAATCCGCATCTCGTCGGACAATCGAACGTGGGCCGAAAAAATGGATCGGCCTGTTCAGGCCAGGACGTCAAACCGATCGAAGCGCATGGTCATGCCGGCCCGACCCTGGGTTGCCGAGCGAATTTCCGTCGAAAAACCGAACATCTTGCGCAAGGGGGTCAGGGCCTGGATGGTCTTCTGCCCGCCACGGTCGAACATGTTCTCGATTTTGGCCCCCTTGGCGCCCAAAAGTCCGATGCACTCGCCCACGAACTCGTCTGGAACGAAAATTTCCAGCCACATTATGGGCTCCATAAGAACCGGACCGGCCTGGGCCAAGGCCTTTTTCACCGCGGCCATGGACGCCATGCGAGTCCCCAAGTCCGTGCCCTTGGGATGCCCGGCCTCGACCTCCGTGACCAAAGCCCTGACGTCTTGCATGGGATATCCCTTGACCACCCCCGACTGCAAGGCGTCCTGGGCACCGGAGAGAGCCGCCTCGGCAAAGCCTCGGGGCAGGGTTTCCCGATCCACGGCCAGGACCACCTCAACCCCGCCGTCACGGCGCAGGGGTTCAATCTCAACTCTGACCCGGCCGTAATGGGTTTCTTCGCCTAACAACCGATCGACCTCGACCTCGGCATCGGCCTTGCGGATGATGGTCTCCTGATAGACCACCTGGGGTTTGCCGGCCCTGAAATCAATACCCTGCTCCCTGCGAAGCCGTTCGATGATCACTTCCAGATGAAGCTCACCCATGCCTGAAAGGATAAGCTGTTCTGTGTCCTCGTTGCGTTCCAGGAACAAGGTCGGGTCCTCTTGAAGAAGTCGGTCCAGGGCCTCCTCCAATTTCTCTTCTTCCTCGGCGTTGCGGGCCTCAAGACCCAGGGAAATGACCGGCTTGTATTCCTCGATCCGTTCGAGCAGGATTGAGGAATCTTTGCGGCAAAGAGTATCCGCAGTTCTGGTGGCCCGCATTCCGGCGGCGGCCACGATCTGCCCTGCCTTGGCAACGTCAACCCTTTCGCGCCTTCCGGCATGGAGTACAAACAACCGGGCCGCCCGTTCCTCTATGCCCTGGGTTGAGTTGTAAACCAGATCTCCGGCCTCGAGTTGGCCCGTGTACACCCTCAGGAATGCCAGTTTCCGGCCGGTCTCCATGCTGATCTTGAAGCATAGGGCCGACAGGGGTGATCTGCTGGAAAGAGGGAACGACCTGGGCTCTCCGTTCTCCGGGTCCACCCCCTTGGGCAGAGGAACATCCAGCGGAGAAGGAAGATACTTGACGATGCCGTCCATGAGCGTTTGCACGCCTGCGTTGCGCAGGGCGGACCCGACAAAGACGGGAACGATGGATTCGTCGAGGGTGGCCGCCCTGATGCATGCATCTAGGCGTTCGACAGGCACGGATTCCCCGGCCAGATAAGACTCGAGTATGACTTCATCCCGGTCGGCCAGAATTTCCACGGCCTTGTCCCGCCACGTTTCGGCCAGAGCGGCTTCGTCGTCATCCAAGGCCAGACGTGAGATCACGTTGCCCTGGGTTTCGGCATCAAATAGGAGTTTTTCTCTCGCAAAAAGATCGATCACCCCCCGGAACTCGGCCCCCTGGCCCAGCGGGACGAACAAGGGCAGGGGCACGACTCCCAGTTTCTCACGCATAGATTCGAGCACGGTCCAAAAATCGGCTCCAGGCCGATCCATCTTGTTGACGAAGGCCAGCTTTGGCACATGGTACTTCTTGGACTGCCGCCAGACGGTTTCGCTCTGAGGTTCGACCCCGCCCACGGCACAGAACACTCCCACGGCTCCGTCCAGAACCCGCAGGCTCCGATCCACCTCGACCGTAA
Organism: Deltaproteobacteria bacterium; assembly: GCA_009929795.1. Lineage (NCBI taxonomy): Bacteria > Pseudomonadati > Myxococcota > Myxococcia > Deltaproteobacteria bacterium. The sequence goes on from RZZR01000005.1 coordinate 20,787, forward strand.
AATCGACATGACCCGGAGTGTCGATCAAATTTACAGTCTTCCCTTCCCAGGAAAAAGAGGAACACGCCGAAGAAATGGTGATTCCTCGTTCCTGCTCTTCTGGCAGGTAGTCCATGGTCGCGTTGCCGTCATGAACTTCGCCCATGCGGTGGATACGCTTGGCGTAGAATAGCATGCGCTCGGTCAACGTCGTTTTCCCGGCGTCGATGTGGGCGATGATCCCGATATTGCGCAATTCGCGCAGATACTTCTCCTCTTTGGGCTTTTCCTTCATGGCTGTGTGTCCTCGTGGTCGCAGACGATGGACAGGGTCCGGTTCTGAAACCATTTCGGACCGAGCTCTGGCCAGCACCACAGGCCCTCGCATCCCGGGCCCAGAATCGGGGCCGAATCCGACAAAAAAACCGTGCCCTCCCTGTTTCGATGATCGGAAGAATGGGCCTCGGCCAAAGTCGTGCATCCGGACTGAGCAAAGGCCAGGGTTTCCAGGTCTCGGTGCCTTTCCAAATTGTCGGGAACGCCAAGCCCTTCAGGTTCCTGCCAGCTCGGACAGGACCAGAGCGGGGCACGGGTCCGGAATCCGGATTCCCAGGGGCCGAGCAGAATCGTCCGTCCTGCAGATGATTCATTGGCAAGGCCCCGTACAAGGCACTCGAATTCCCTGCTCGTGCAATCGGCCGCCAGCTCCACCCCGCCAAGTTCCAACGCGGCCAGAAGGGTCGGTGGAAATCTCCGTCGATTCCGACGTCGGACCACGGCGATGGTCTGAACGCCGGCCAGAATGGCCGGAACCACCGCCGACAGGAGCATCATGGGGGCCCTGGCGTCGGGGTGCAACAAAACCAGCAGCCACGGAGCTGTGGTCCTTGTTTCAATAGATCGTGTTCCATCGGGCCATGGCGTGATCACCTGACCCGGGGGCTGATTCTTGACTTTCCAAAATCTCCAAAGCCAAGCGATGCCGGTCTTTATGGTCGCCCGCTGGGTGGTCGTCAGCAGGCCGTAGGCACGGGAAAATCCGGCGTCGTCAATCCATCGAGACTCCAAGGTCTGCATCCAACCCGGTTCGACATCAAGCCGGAACTCAGCGTCGGCTTTGCCCTCTTCCATTCAACCCACCCTTGGTCCGCTTTCTGAAATTCACACTATAAAAAAGGCGGCCAAGGCCGCCTCACGAAAAATCGATCCGGCCGATCACAGCCAGTCGAACCATTGTTTCCAACTGCCTTTCTCCTCATCGATCCGTTCCTGGGAACGACTTTTCTGATATTTGAAGTAGGACAGGTCCCTGCGCACCAAAGAATAACGAACAATCTCCTCCTGCTCAGGATACCTGTCGACCACGTATGAATACCGTTGCCAAGCCGCCTCGTAGTTCCCGGTTCTCCAGTAAAAATCGGCTACAAAGACCTCGTGTTCGGCCTCGTAACGCCTGCACTTGACAATATACTCCCGGGCCTCCCCGGCGTAGGGACTGTCGGGAAAGCTCAGGGCCACCCGGTTGAAATAGTCCACCGCCTCGGTGATATTGTCCTGGGGAAGGTCGATGGAATCGAACATAAGGAAATTGGACTTCCCGATCTGGAACAAAACGTAGGGTATGGCCTCGTGTCTGGGATGCAGCGCCTCGAACTCCTTGTAGGTCGCCACGGCGGCCTTGTACTGCTCGTCAAGAAAATAGGCATCCCCGAGGGCGAGTTCGGCCATGGCCGTGTACGGGCTGAAAGGGTATCGTTCCTTGAGCTTTGTAAAGGAATCGATGGCATCCCCATACCGCTTCTCCTGCATGGCCAGACGGCCAGCCTCGGCCATTTCCTGGGCCGTATCCTCCGGAGGGGTCAGGAAAACGTAGTCAATAAGCCCGCATCCCTGAAGAAGCCCGGCCAACATCAAACAAAGAAAAAAATGGCGCAACGGTCTTATTCCGTCCCAAAAATCAAACATTGGTTCGCTCGATGAATTCGGTCGCTGCGTAGGCGGCAACAGCCCCGTCTCCCACTGCGGAGGTCACTTGCCTGCAGCGTTTGGAGCGGACGTCTCCGGCGGCAAAAACCCCATCAATATTTGTGGCCATTTCCTGGTCGGTCTTCAAGAATCCGTCCTCGTCCCGCTCGAGATCGGAAGGAAGGAAACCAGTGGCCGGTTTTAGGCCGATAAAGATGAACGCCCCGTTGACCTCGAGATGAGATCGCTCATCGGTCACCACATTCTTCAGATCAACTCCGGTCAGACCATTTTCTCCGACAAAAGACGTGACCACAGTGTCCATGTGGGGAACGATCTTGGGTTCGCGGGCCACCTTGTCCTGATAGATTCGATCTCCACGGAAACGATCCCGCCGATGCACCAAATGGACCTTGCTCACGATCCTTGCCAGGTACAAAGACTCCTCGAGGGCCGTGTTTCCACCGCCGATACAGATCACTTCCTGGCCACGAAAAAAATTTCCGTCGCACACGGCGCAATACGAGACGCCCCTCCCTGCCAGCTGATTCTCTCCGGGAGCTCCAAGCTTCTTCCAATTGGCTCCGGTGGCAACAATGACCGTTCTGGCCGAGACATCTTGGTCACCCACGGAAGCTGTCTTGATCTTCCCTTTGAGGTCCACCTTGAGAACCTCGTCCGAAAACCGGTCACAGGAAAAGGGTTTCAGATGCCGCTCAAAGAGTTCGGAAAGCTCCCAGCCCAAAATGCCTTCTGGAAAACCCGGATAGTTGTCGATCCGCTCCGTGTTGAGCATCTGTCCGCCTGGGGCCAACTTCTCGGCCCAGGCCAGAGAAAACCCGGCTCGAAGAAGATAGAGAGCCGCCGTGATTCCTGCCGGGCCTCCGCCGATAACGAGGCAATCGTATAGTGCCGTCATGCCGGGCTAGATCTTGGAACTGATCATCTGCTTCAGACTGGCCTTGGATACGGCCCCGGTGACCTGCTCGACGACCTCTCCACCCTTGAAAAGAATGAGGGTCGGAATGGCCCGGATTCCAAACCTGTTCGGAGTGGCCGGATTCTCGTCCACATTCATCTTCACGATCTTCACAGTTCCGGCATATTCCTGGGCCAATTCCTCAACGACTGGAGTTATTGCCCGGCATGGCCCGCACCAGGGGGCCCAGAAGTCGACCAGAACCGGCAAATCATTTTTAAGGACTTCGGACTCAAAATTGTTGTCCGAGATCTGCTGCGCCATTTTGAACTCCTTGTTCATAAAAAAGGTTGACTGACAAAAATCAAGGCGACATAGGCCAAATCGATCACCCGAAACACGGCTTCCATGCGCCATTTTCAAGTGAAAACTCTACGTGGTGGTTCAAACCCCTGTCAAGCGGCGGACCAAGGACCAAAACACAGCATTATATGGATCGATAATCCCAGGGTACCTTCCGGCCTCTGGGCACGGCGTCGAGATCCTGCCCATGAAAAAAACCCGCACGGCCAAGAATTTCGCCGTAATAAGCAATCATGACCCCGTTGTCGGAACAGAGGCCGACATCCGGGATGGCCAGGCTAATCCCATGGACTTGGGACAATTGTCCGGCTATGGCCCGCACGGCGCTATTGGCGGCAACCCCACCCGCAACCACCAGCATTCTCGTGTCCGGGTAACGGGCCAACGCCCGCTCGATCTTGATCCGGATCGTATCAGCCACGGCCCAGTTGAAGGAGGCGCAAAATTCCGGAAGATCGGGATGGATCGTCAACGAGGCCAAGGTCCCTTCCGTGCTCATATGCCTCTGAACGAACTCCGGACGGCTGGCGATGAGGTTGGCCGTGGCCGTCTTCAACCCGCTGAAACTGAAATCGAGATTCTGATTGTCGAGATACGGTCTGGGCAACATCTTGCGGTCCGGTTCGGCCAACACGGCCATCTCGTCGATCAGACGACCCCCAGGATAGGGCAAATTCAGACATTTGGCCGTCTTGTCAAAAGCTTCTCCGGCCGCGTCGTCCAAGGTCCGACCCAAAACCGTGAACGAGGTGGAAGATTCAGACCGATAGATGGACGTGTGCCCCCCGGAGACCACCAGGCCGAGAAAAGGAAACTCCAGGGGGGATGCCATTCCGGAAACCATCAGATGGGCCAGGAGATGATCAACGCCGATCAAGGGAACGCTCAGCCCCATGGCAACCCCCTTGGCGAAACCCAACCCCACCAGAAGACTCCCCAAAAGGCCCGGCCCACGAGTCACGGCCACAAGCCGAATGTCCTGGGGGCTCCGGTCGCAATTTCGGAAAAGATCGGCCCACAGACCAGGGAGAACCCGAAGATGCTCCCTGGAGGCGATCTCGGGTACGACCCCACCGAAAACGGCATGAACAGGGACCTGGCTGGCGAGACAACTGGAAACCACAAGGCCGTTATCGACAAGGGCCAAGCCGGTCTCGTCGCAGGAAGACTCAATTCCGAGACAGAGCATGAAATACGGTTCTTTGATACTCGAAAGCGGTTCCTTCGGAACTATCCTTCGGACATGACTTTCGTGGCGAGTTCCACGTCGCTCTTGGAACCAATAAACAGGGGAACGCGGGAGTGAAGGTCCAAAGGGCCCATATCCAGAATCCTCTGATAGCCATCCGTCGCTGATCCTCCGGCCTGTTCGACGATCATGGCCATAGGCGCGGCCTCGAAATAGTACCGTAGCTTTCCCGTGGGCTTTTTGGGGTCCCGGGTGTCAGCCGGGTACATAAAGATGCCCCCGCAGAGCAGGTTGCGATGGAAATCCGAAACCAGGGAACCGATGTAGCGCAAACTGTACGGACGGCCCTGGGCATTTCCCCCGGCCTTGAGCCTAGTCAAAACCTTCTTGGTCCGATCGTCCCAATAATTCCAGTAGCCTTCGTTGATCGAATAGACCTTGCCGTGCTCCGGAATGACAATGTTCGGATGCGAGAGCAAGAACTCCCCGATGCTTGGATCCAAAGTGAAACCGTGGACCCCCTCGCCTGTCGTGTAGACGAACATGGTCGAGGATCCGTAGATGACATATCCAGCTGCCACCTGGTCCAGGCCTCTCTGAAGAACCTCGGCCTGACTGACCTCATGTCCCTGGCCGCTTTTGCGTCGGTAGATACCGAAAATGGTCCCGATGCTTGCGTTGGCATCGATGTTCGAGGACCCATCCAGGGGATCGAACATCAGAAAATATTCACCCACTGGAAACTGGTCGGGAATGAGAATCAAGTCGGCCTGCTCTTCCGAGGCCATGGCGCAGAGGACTCCGGCCCTGGTCATGCGATGAACGATGACCTTCTGGGAAAAATCATCCAGCTTCTGGACCTGTTCCCCTTGGACATTGACCTCCCCGGTCAGGCCGAGAATGTCGGCGAGTCCGGCCTTGGTCACCTCCCTGGAAATGAGCTTCGCCGACAGGATCAACTCGTTTAAGAGACGGGTAAACCGTCCCGTAGCCATGGGAGACTTCTTCTGGTGGAGCAGCATGTGTTCGACAACCGTGATTCCGATCATCAGCGACCTCCCGAATTTCATTGTTCCATGGCGTAGATGAACCAAACACCGCCCATGGTCCGGGCCAGCCATAGATAAACCCGGCCATCAACGTCCATGGTTCCCTGGATCTTGTCCGCGTTTAACAGCCTGTTTTCTATCAACTGCATGGCTTTGTCCGGACCTTCAGCTCCCAACCGGCCACAGAACAGGGTCGAGTTGGAAAATAAGATTAAACGATCCGGAGCATCACTCAACCGACACAGACTTCTTGGATCGAAATGAGCGACAATCAAACCTTGCCAAAGGCTATCCTTGAAAAACGGAGCGGCAAGAAAAAACTCAGGGCCCAGAGGCGTCTCTTTGAAGCCACCTCGGACCTTACGATCGTTCCACTCGTCGCCCAAGGCCAGCTCAGAAGTAAAATCAAGGGATTTCATGGTCACCGGAGGCTCCTGATGGAGGACTACACCCGAAGAATCAATGGCCATCAGACCGCTCAGCCAGGGAAGTTCCTCCAAAACTCGACCATACCATTCGTCCGAAGGGAAACGATCCTGACTGTTCATGATCCGGTACAATCTGGCCAGTTGGGTGTCCACGGGCCGGAATAGCCGGGAAAACTCGGCCCGAGGGGAATCCTCGGGCACTTCAAGATCCAGGCTCGGGTTGGGATTTACATATTCCTTGTATACTTTTCTCGTCCCCTTCCAGGTAGATTTCAGATAGCTGCAGCCCGAAGCGGTCAGACACACAGCCAACAAAAGGACGATGAGCGCGATCTTGATTTTCATGTTTCCCTTGTGAACGACAGCGTCCCGTGAATCCGGGCCACTTGATTTTCTATATGGAGTTCTTTAGCTCTCATAGCCATGATCATCATTTTCAGTCTGCTCATGATCCTGGCCTTCACTCTGGCCACGTCCTTGGCCTGCCGACGAATCATCCTCTGGCGCGAGGCCGAGATCCACTCCCTGACCGGCCGGGAAAAGGATATCGAACAACAATACAGGGCTCTGAAGCTGGAATTATCCACCCTTAAGGATGATATCCTGGGTCTTGAAACGGCCCTGGATAAACTCCAATCAACAGTTCGACCCCAGGAACAGGGTTCGCCAGAACCCGGTGCCGCGACCGTGAACTTTGAAGAATTTTTGATATCCCAGGGCATCGTCAATCAAGAACAATGCGAAAGAGCCGTTCGGTTCATCACCGCCTCGGGAAACGGCAACCTCCGTATGGAGGATGCCCTTGTGCTCCTGGGATTTGCCTCCTATAAGGACGTCAAAGCTGCCAGAAAAAAATTCCAGCCCTGAACCAGACCCATCGATCAAGGATCGAAACTCAAAATGTACGTTTCCATCATTCTTGGCATCGTCCTGACATTGGCATCCATCTGGATTATCGGTGCTGTTTTCGTTCGCGCCCAGGCCGCAGTCCAAAAGACCAAATACACCACTGACTCCAGAATCGCCACACTGGAGGACAAAATCAAGCGAATGCACGACAGTCGAGAACGATTTCGCGAACGGATCTCGACTTTACGGGCCGAACTCGAGGCCTTTGAATCACAGGCATTGCCGACTTCCGGCTTCCCAGAACCCTGACCCCCGGAACAAATCAAGATCCAGTCCTAGGCCTTTCTAGCCCGCTGTTCCAATCTTTCGGCCAGATCTTCCAATCGGCCGACCACGTCGTCGGCCTGATCCGGTTCTCCCCCATCTTGATCATGCGCACCCTCTTCTAGGGCCGTCCGGGCTTTGGCCACCTGGGACTCCAGATCTCTACGATCCGATCCGGGAAGACTTTCCCGCCACAGTTCGGTGTAGATATCCAAGGCCTTGCGATACTCTCCCTGTGAAAAAAGGACATCGGCCATGGACCGGGTTCTCACCCCGCCCTCAATCAGGCTTTCGTCGACCTCTTCGGCATCCTCGTCCTGATCGGGCTCCTGAAGGTCCTCCTCCACCGGAACGGTCAGGACAGCTCCGGCGAGATCCTCAGTCGGCTGAGGGGATTCGTCCGGAGGGTATTCCTCCCATTCCTCCTCCACGACGGCACCCTGTTCGACCTCGCTTTTGGCCGAAGCCCTGCGATCTTGTCCCCGATCGGCAAGCAAAATCTTCAAGCCGGCAGAGAAGATATCTTTGACGGACACCGGCTTTGAGCCAAAGTGAGAAGTCAAAAGGGACAGGATCATGGCCGCCTCACTCCGCCCCTCTCGCTCCAGTTCCTGGCTCCAAATCTGGAAAAAAGGTGGACAACCGTGCAGGGAATTCATCAATTCTCGCACCAAGGCTCCGGCCTCATCTCCCTTACCTTTTTCATGACAGACCCGGATCAGAAGAAGCCGGGCCTCCATGTGCTCTGGGTGGCGTTCCAGGCCTTGCCGCAAGACCGTCTCGGCCTCGTCCTTCAGTCCGGCCTCAAGATACATGCCCGCCAAGGGAAAGAACACCTTGGAATTCGAGTCCAAACTGAAAATTTCCCTGTAAAATTTGATTTTTTCTTGCATCATTCATGCTCCGGAAGCTTTCTGGTCCGATCAGGGACAAGGTAAAGGACCTCTCCCGGTCGAACATAGTTCATTTCCCGCCTGACCACACTCTCCAAATACATCTCGTTGTCACGCATGAGACGGATCTGTCTGCTAAGGTCCACGTTTTTCTGTTCGATCTCCTCCACTCGCATCAACATGGACCGGTAGGCATCCTGGACCTCGAAATAGGCCATGATGCCGTGAGGACTGAAAACAAAACGATAGGCCAGAAAGAGATCAAGGGCCAGAAGGGCCGCAATGGTAAATTTCGACCACGTATTCATGACGTATTTGCCATTGCCGATTCTCTAGTGGAGTATCCGAAGAGGACCAAGGGGCACGTCTCCAAACACCTTTCGCAATTCGTCGAAAAACCGTGCCGTGGCCTCTTCGATCCGCTCAACATCGGATTCGGCCATGGCCATTGAAGCGATGCGGGGAGCCAACCTGCGCAGATATTTGAACTCGGTGGCCGTTTCAGAGTCCTGGCCTGAAAGCCCCAGCCGAGCCTCCAGTTCCAGTATGGCCTCTACGCAGGATGCAACCCTGGACAACAGGGCCGGATCAGTTCTGTCCACCCTGCCGGTCCAGATTACGCCGAGCCTTGTTCCACATCTCGACGTGGACCTCAAAGGCTTTTTCAACGTTGTCAAGGTGATCGTCCATCTTTTCGACGTCCTCTTCATTGAGATACATATTGACCCCCAGCCTGAAGGCCTCGACCGGGTCCATGCTCACGGCCTTGCCTCCAGCCATAACCACGTTGACCTCTCTCCTTCTAGTGCCGGTCCAGGAATGGATGACATCCAAAAGACTCCGCCCGTGCTCGTCATCGTGCAGCACGACAATTTGATAGGTGTTGAGCATCAGGCGTGCGTGGTCCGTGTCCTTATAGGTTGCCAGGCTGATATGGATTCCCCGAAGCTGCAGTGCTTTGTACAAAGTCTTGGAGAATCGGCCCTCGGGCAAAGCCGAGAAGGCCACCCTGGCCCCTGGAGGAAAAAACTCCAGAACGTCAGCTGTAGCCCCGGCCCTGACCACCTGACGAACTACCTCTTCGGCCTTGAGTTCTGGGCCCTTGTCCCGATCGACCACGATCTTACTTCCGCACCGGGGACAACGTACGCCAAAGCGTTTCGATTCCGGCAGCTTCTCGTCCGGAATCCGGAAACGGGCCTCGCAGCTAGTGCACGCCAGATCCACCGCGCCCTCCAGATCCCTGTCCATAGTTGACGTCGAGCTCGAGCCTCTCGATGTCCGTAACCTTCTCGCCCCTGTTCGCTCTGATTCGATCGATCATCTGCATGAGCCTAGTTCGGAACGAGGCGTGGATCATGGCCGTACGGGCCGTAATCTCCCCCTTCTCGAAAAGGTTGGCCAGAAATTTGTCAAAGGTGATCATGCCAAAGGCCTCCCCCTGTTCGATGATCGAGTAGAAATTCTTCTCCTCGGACTCCCCGTTGTGGATGACTTCCCGGACCCGGAGATTGGTGGCCATGATCTCAAAGGCCGCCACCCGACCACCTGAAACCCTTGGCATGAGCCGCTGGGAGACGACGAATTTCAGACTCTCGGCCAAACGTTGCCGAACAAGCCGCTCCTCGGATAGGTCGAACATGCCGATGATCCGGTTGATGGTCTGGCCGGCGTCGCTTGTATGCAGGGTCCCCAAAACCAGATGGCCCGTCTCCGAGGCCTCCAAGGCCGTGGTGACAGTCTCTCGGTCCCGTATTTCGCCCACGAGAATGACCTTGGGCGCCTGACGCAGGGCTGCCCGCAGGCCTGATGCAAAGGCGTCGAAATCCTGACCCAGCTCACGCTGATTGACCGTGCCCTTCTTGTGGGTATGAAGATATTCGATGGGGTCTTCCAATGTGACGATATGCTTGGGGTGATGCTCGTTGATCCGGTCGATGAGCGCAGCCAGGGACGTCGATTTCCCCGTTCCAGTGCCTCCCGTGACCAGTATAAGCCCATATTTTTCGTTGACCATCTTGTGAAAGACCTCGGGCAGACCCATCTCTTCGAGAGTCGGAACGTGCATAGCCAGCTTGCGCATGACGATGCCCAGGGAGGCCTTCTGACCCAGTACGTTGACCCTGAATCGGTACTGCCCCGGAAGTTCGTACGACAGGTCGCAGGAGCCGCTCCTGAGTTGGTCCTGATAGAGCCGCATGCTCCGCCCCATCATACACGTGGCGATGCTTTCGACCTGAAAGGGATTCAGTGGCTTGGTAAGGGGCCCTGCTGCAACGTCACGAAGATCTCCGAAAACCTCCACCTGGGGAGGCTTGCCGACTGTAAAGATGATGTCCGAGGCGTCCGGAGCATCCTGCATGATGGCATCCACGAGGTGGTCGAGTTGGGATCTGATCATGATTGCACCTGCCTACACCTCGGTGAAGTCCTCTGGAGGAGAGGTCAGGAAATCCCGGAACTTGGACTTGGAGGAGGCCTTGTTGTAAGCCTGCTCGGCATCGATGATGTTGGCCTCCAGGTATTTCATGATGGCGTCGTCCAGGGCCTGCATGCCGTACTTGCGACCGGTTTCGATGACGTTGTTTATCTGGAAGATCTTGTTTTCCCGAATCAGGTTTCGAACGGCCGGAACGCAAATGAGAATCTCCAGGGCCGCCACCCGACCTGGCCTGTCGATGCGCTTGAAGAGGTTCTGGGCCACCACGGCCCGAAGCGAATCGGCAAGACCGGACCGGACCTGCCCTTGCATCTGGCCGGGAAAAATCTCGATGATTCGGTCGATGGTTTTGGAAGCCGAAATGGTGTGAAGGGTTCCGAAAACCAAATGGCCGGTCTCGGCAGCCTCCAAAGCCAATTGAATGGTTTCAAGATCGCGCATTTCGCCCACCAGGATGATGTCCGGGTCTTCGCGCAGAGCCCCTCTCAGGGCAGCGTGGAAACTTTTGGTGTCACGGCCGACCTCGCGCTGGTTGATCAGACAATTGACGGACTCATGGACGAACTCAATGGGATCCTCGATGGTCAGGACGTGCTCTTTGCGGTTCCTGTTGATGAAATCAATCATCGCCGCCAAAGTGGTCGATTTACCGCTGCCTGTAGGCCCGGTGACTAGGACCAGTCCCTTGGGGAGCTGACAGATATTTTTCAGAATCGGGGGAAGGCCGAGGTCTTCGATGGTCAGGATCTTCTGGGGAATCTCGCGGAAAACAGCGGCCACACCTCGCTGCTGATTGAAAAAGTTGGCCCTGTATCTGGCCATTTTGGGCACTTCGTAGGAAAAGTCGACGTCCCCGGTTTCCTCGAAGGACTTAATCTTGTCCTCGGGAGTAATTTCATACAAGAGCTTTTTCAGCTCCTCGTGTTCGAGGACTTTGTACTTGATCCGCTGCATCTCGCCGTGAAGACGGATGATGGGCTGGGACCCGGTCGAAAGGTGCAGGTCGGAGGCACCCAGGTCGTGGACCATCTTGAAAAAGGCGTCTATCTGGGCCATTGGCCGCTCCTGGTCTGGGGTTGTCGGCGGATGAACTTCGCTTTCATCAGTATCGGCAAAATCTCACTTCGTCCAGATTTTGTAAAAGTTCAAAAAATAATTTCCTCCCGAATAGACGGTCATAACCAGGGAAATGTAGAGCATGGTCAGGCCCAAAGGATTCGGGTCAATGCCGAAGACCGGATAATGAAGGATGAGGGGGCCAATACTCAGCATCTGGAAAACCGTCTTGATCTTGCCGTACGCGTCAGCGGCTATGACCAGTCCCTGCTGAGCGGCCACGGCCCTCAATCCGGTAACCAGGATCTCCCTGACGACAATGATCACTGCCGCCCAAGCCGGAACCCAGCCCAAACCAACAAGGGAGATGAGGACAGAGCTGACGAGGATCTTGTCGGCGATGGGGTCCAAAAACTTTCCAAGAGTTGTGATCTGATTGTATCGCCGGGCCACGAAACCATCAGCCAGATCGGTGAGCGAGGCAGCCGCGAAAAAGATTAGGGCCGTCATGCAGGTCATCCGTCCGGGATAGGCCAAGAGGAGGACGATGACCGGAACGAGAAATATCCGTCCTAAAGTCAGGATGTTGGCCAGATTGAAAACCATGGTCATCCCTGTCCCTTGATCCGATTGTAGATGTGCATGACCTTTTTCACGTAGTTTTTGGTCTCCTGGAAAGGCGGGATGCCCCGATACTTTTCGACGTTGGTCGGCCCGGCGTTGTAGGCGGCCAGAGCCAGGGGAATGTCCTGAAACTTGGTCAACATCATCTTGAGATATCTGATGCCGGCGTCGATGTTCTCCTCCGGATCAAAGGGCCGCTTCAGACCAAGATCCTTTTGGGTATCGGGCATGATCTGCATCAGCCCCTGGGCCCCGGCAGAGGAAACTGCATCGCTCCGATAACCCGACTCCACCTCAATCACCGCATGGACCAGAGCCTCGTCCAGATCGTGTCTTTCGCTATAGAAGGACACGACCCTTGCGAACTTCCGGTCGTCCAGCTGCTTGGCCTCACCAAAGGTAATGTAAGGCTGGAACTTGTCCGATGTCGGCAGATCGGTGAAATGAAGACCACCGTGTTCATCTTTGTAGAAATAGATGGTTCCGGACCCGGCGCAACTGGCCCATGTCAGAACCACTGCCCAGGCCAAGATGACGCTGAAACCCATAATTGAGATGACAGCGCCTTTTTCAACTGATTCCATGGAATTTCCGATGCTGACCATCTCCACTGATCCTGCCCTTAAACATGAATGCTGGACACCGCCTCCAAACTTTCCCTGGCAGCACGGGCCACGGTTTCAGACAACTCCAACAGAGCCTTCCGAGCGGGAGTTTCCTCGTCCAGAAGGACCACAGGTTTTCCCAGATCTCCTGCTACCACTGTGGACGGATCCAAGGGAATGGCCCCGAGAAACCTCAATCCGTACTTTTCGGCCAGGTCCCGGCCTCCTCCGGACTTGAACAAATCAATCTTCTTGCTGCAATGAGGGCAGATGAGTCCGCTCATGTTTTCGACCACTCCCAGAATGTTGGCCTGGGCGTACTGGAGGAAATTGACGGCCTTACGCACGTCAGCCAGGGAAATCTCTTGCGGAGTGGTCACAACGATGCTCAATGCCTCGGGAATGGTCTTCAGCACGGTCATGGGCTCGTCTCCGGTGCCCGGAGGCGAGTCGATGACCAAAAAGTCCAGTTCTCCCCAGTCCACATCGGCCACGAACTGCCGTATGGCCCCGGTCTTCATTGGCCCTCGCCAAAGAACGGCCTGGTCCGGATCCTTGAGCAGGGACTCCATGGAAACTACGGCCAAATTCTCGTTGTACATCTTCGGTTGGACAATGGATCCCCTGTCGATCTCAAGGAGACCCTTGAGCCCCAGAAGGTGGGGAACGCTGGGTCCATGGATGTCCACGTCCAGCAGGCCGACCCGGTAGCCCTTGATGGACAGCGCCGCGGCCAGATTGACGGCAACGGAACTCTTGCCCACTCCGCCCTTGCCGCTCATGACGAACAACTTGTATTTGATCTTGCTCAGGGTCGAGGCGATCAATTGATCCTGCAGGGCGTTGGCGCTGCTTTTCTTGTCTGTGCCGCTCGACGGGCAGGTACTCATCCTGTCATCACTCCTTGCTCGATATTTAGATCAATTTCAGGGCTGCGAAGCCCAGGATAACCAGGACCAGTGTGGCACTGACCACCAGATTGAATCGCTCGGCCAGAAAATATCTGGCCTGTTCACCAAAGAAATGGATGAACAAGGCGATCAGAAAAAACCGCAGCCCTCTGCTGAGAATGGAGGCCAGAACAAAGGTCGGCCAATCGATTCTGAATGCCCCGGCCGTCAACGTGCACAGCTTGTAGGGGATCGGTGTCAGCCCGGCCACAACCACGGCCCAGGCACTCCATTCCCTGTACCACTCCTGGACCACTCCATATTTGTCCGTCAGACCATAAAAGGCAATAATCGGATCACCGATGGCCTCCATAAAATATTGACCGATCAGATAGCCGAACACTCCGCCGAGAATGGACAAGACCAAACAGATCCCGGCATACCGGAAAACCCGATCCCGTCTGGCCAGGCCCATGGGAATGAGCAGCAGATCTGGAGGAATGGGAAAAAAAATCGATTCTGTGAAGGACACGACCATCAAAACCTTTTCGGCCCCTTTTCGGCCGGCCACATCCCACAGCCAATCCATCCATCTTTGAATGAATTTCATGATTCACCATCCATGATTACCAACAAGATCGACGAAGGCCACTGCCCCATGATTCTCTTTGGAAAGCTGCCCGGCATCCTTGCGCAGCACGATCAGTTCCTGATTACGTCTTGAGGAACCCACGGGCATGACCAAAATCCCCGGATTTGCCAACTGGGTGATAAGCGGATTTGGAATATCCGGGCCTCCGGCCGTGACGATGATCCGGTCGAATGGTGCCTCCTCGGGCCAGCCCATGGTCCCGTCGTCGAGCTTGAGGCTAACGCCGAAGATGCGCATGTCCATCATCCGCTTCTTGACCTGCATATAGAGGGACCTCACCCGCTCGACCGTGAACACATCCGCCCCCATTTCGGCCAGAACTGCGGCCTGGTAGCCTGATCCGGTCCCGATTTCCAAGACCTTCATCCCCGAGGAAACGTTCAAAAGTTCGGACATTCTGGCCACTATATAGGGCTGGGAGATTGTCTGGCCGTAGCCGATTGGCACGGGATGGTCACCATAGGCCTGGGCCTGGAGGGCCTCCTCGACAAAAAGATGTCGGGGAAGTTTCTCCATGGCCTTGATCACGGCCGGATCGGATACGCCTCGGGCCACGATCTGCTCACGGACCATCCGCTGTCTGTTGCGAATCCAGTCGCGGCTCATCGGCCGGTACCACACCGATGATCCGTCTGGGCCAAATAGCGGCTTTGCCTTGACAAGATTGGAGACATGGCCCAAGAATCTTGACTACAGTACGGACATAACACGGGAGGTTCCATGCTGCTCACGGTTCGCGATCTCATGTCCACGTCGTTATTCACCCTCCAAAAATACGACTCCATCAAGTCGGCCAAGTCCATCATGAAAATGGCCAGAATCCGGCATATACCCATTGTCGACGAAAAATCCCGCTTCGTCGGCCTTATCACTCACCGCGATATCCTCTCGGCCACGGTCTCCAAGCTGGCAGGCATTGACCGGAAGACCCAGGACGAGCTGGACGCGGGCATACCGGCAGGCGGAATCATGCGCAAGGACGCAATCACCGTCCCTCCAGAAATGAATCTCAAGGAAGCAGCCCAGATCCTGTATCGAAACAAGTACGGATGCCTCCCGGTGGTTGAGGATGGAAAGCTCGTCGGCATCCTGACCGAGGCCGACTTCCTGACCCTGGTCATCAGCCTTCTGGACGCCATTGAGGCATCCCCTGAAATTGGCTCTCATCGCCCGCCGACAGGCCTATAAAAAGAGCTCAAAATAAAAACAAGGATGCAAGTCCGAGAAAGGTGAAAAACCCGGCGCTGTCCGTCAAAGTGGTCAAAAAAATGCTTGATGCCTGGGCCGGGTCACGCCCCAAGGCCCGAAGAATCAGTGGTATCGAAGCCCCGGCCACCGCTCCGAGAAGCATATCGACGCCCAAGGACACCGAGACCACCGCTGCCAATGGCAACCTGCCGAAGCATAGCCCGAGACCGACGAAAACAGCCAGACCGATGATGATCCCGCTGGCCAGGCCGATCTTGGCCTCCCGCATGACCGCCAACCAGACTTTTTTTCGATCAAACCGCTCGACGGCCAACTGACGGATCATGACCGCCAGGGATTGCTGGCCCGTGTTTCCGGCCTGATTAGCCACGATGGGCATCAGCACAGCCAAGACCGCCATCTGGGCTATACTACCTTCGAACAGGTGGACGACCCAGGCCGACACCCCGGAATTCAAAAGATTGAGAAACAGCCAGGGGATCCGCATCCTTATGGAATAGAGCCAGGGAGAATCGACTGTTTCGTCGGCTCCGGCGCCGACCATCCGCTGGATGTCCTCGGTGATCTCATCCTGGATGATGTCGATGACGTCGTCTACGGTCACGATGCCCAGGATGCGCTGATCGTGATCCACGACGGGAATGGCCAGGAAATTATATCGATCGATCAGCCTGGCCACCTCCTCCTTGTCCACGTCCGATGTAACGTAGACGAGGTTCTGTTCTTTGAGGCAATCCCTCAGACGTTTCTTGGCCGGGCTGAGAAGCAGATCCCTCAGGGACAACACCCCCTTGAGGTGGCGCATGTTGTCGACAATGTAGGCGTAGTAGAGAATTTCAGATTCTTCGACGTGGTGCCGAATCAGGCTGATGGCCTGCTCCGCTGTCAGATCCTGGTCCAGGACCAGGATCTCGGTATTCATGACCCCGCCGGCCGTATCCGGATCGAACATCAAAAGATGTCTGATCTCGGCAGCGTCCTCCTGCTTGAGGCCTTTAAGAATTCTGTGTCTGTCGGCCGAAGGCAACTCGTCGATAATGTCTGCGGCATCGTCCGGTGAGGAAATGGCCAAGATATCGGCGGCCAGTTCTGTCGGAAGCATCCTCATCAGGGCCACCCGATCGTAAGGCTCCATCTCGGCCACTGAATAGGCCACATCCTCCAGAGGCCGACTTTTGATCAAGGCCATCTGTTCCTCGAATTCGAGGTTCTCCAGATGGTCGGCGACGTCCGCAGGGTGGGACTGCTCCCGAAAGGCCGAAGGCCAATCGATGCGTTTGTCGTCGAATTTGGAGCTCGGATGACGGTCGTCGCACTTCATGAGGCGGACCTATCCCAATTGCCTGTGAAGGTCAAAAAGACCACCCCGGAGTTCCCGTTGAACTTTGACATTTCGTCCGTTTGGACTCAAAACCATCGCATCCGACGTTCTCGACCAAAAACACGACAACAACCATGTTCAGCAGGAGTTTTCCGGTTTGAATCAAAGCTCTCTTCAAGGGCTGACCCACACGGCCTTTCTTGCCCTCTCTCTCGTCCTGGCCCTCATTTCTTCCTCCGAAGCCGGAGAGCCGGACGTGAAACCCCTGACCCTCATGCGCAGCGCCGAGGTTCACACCGAAGACCTTCCTGTTATGAAGGATCGCAAAGCGATCCGGGTTCTGACCAGCTTTTCCCGAACAAACTTCTACATCGAACAGGGACAACTCTCCGGTTTCGAATTCGGCCTGCTCAAGGAATACGAAAAGTACCTGAACAAGGAAAGATCCCGCAAGGAATTGCCGGTCGTCTTTGAATTCATCCCCCTGCCCCAGAGTCTTCTTCTACCGGCTTTGAAGGCGGGATACGGCGACATCGCCGCTGCGGGTCTGACCGTCACCGAGGCCAGGATGGAGGAAGCGGCCTTCACCAAATCCTACCTGAGCGGCATTTCCGAGATCGTCATCGGCCACGCCGAGGCACCTCCCATCCATACTCTGGACGAACTGTCCGGCCGAGATGTTATGGTTCGTCCAAGCAGCAGCTACTTCGAATCTCTGTTGACCTTGAACGAGAGCCTGAAACACAAGGGTCTTCCCCTGGTTCGGATCCTGGAGGCCGACGAAACTCTGGCCACCGAGGACATCCTTGAAATCGTCAACTGCGGCGTTGTTCCCTACACTGTTGCCGACAGCCATATCGCCGAGCACTGGCTCCCGGCCCTTTCCGAACTCCGGAGCTATCCTCAGGCCGCCCTTCGACGGGACGGCCGGATCGCCTGGATGGTCCGCCGAAACAATCCTAAGCTCCTGGCCGACCTCAACGCCTTCATCGACAAACATAAAAAAGGGACCAAGATCGGCAACATTCTGTTCAAGAGACATTTCTCCCCGACCTCGGATCTGAAGAATCCCGTCATGCCCGAAGACAATGCGAAGCGGGAAAAATTCGTTTCCCTGTTCAAAAAATTCGGTCTCCAATACGGCATCGACTGGAAGCTCGTGGCGGCCCAGGCCTACCAAGAATCGGGTTTCGACCACGGCCAACGGTCACCGGCCGGAGCCATCGGCATCATGCAGATTATGCCCTCTCTGGCGGAGGACCCTCGGGTGGGCATTGCCGACATTACCTCGGTGGAGGGAAATATCCATGCAGGGGTCAAGTATCTGGCCCTCATCCGCGACCTCTATTTCGACGAAGAAAATCTTTCAAACAGCGAACGGATTCGATTCGCTCTCGGGGCCTACAATGCCGGACCGACGAGTATTCGCCGGGCAAGGGATCAAACCGAAAAACTGGGTTTTGATCCCGACCGATGGTTCCGAAATACCGAATACGGGGTACTGCACAGCATCAGCGAAGAGCCGGTCCGGTATGTGAGCAACATCAACAAATACTATCTGATCTACTCCCTAGCCGAGGCCATGAACACCCGCAAACAGATGATGAAGCAGAAACTTGAGGCCTCGGCAGAGGGAGCCCCCCGCCCATGAACCAGTTCGGACATCCCCATCGACTGACCGGGTTCCACATCGAACTACCGCACATCATCGAGGCCGTGGCCGATCCGGTGTCCGGATTCTTTCACAGGCCGAACGACTTCCTCCAACTCCACGACCACGTGCTGCCAAGACTCTGGGAAAATGTCCGGGTCGAGAAGCCCTGGCTGGATATCTGGCATGCCGGATGCTCGACGGGCGAGGACACGTATTCCCTGGCCATGCTCCTTTTCGAGTTCGCTTCGGACAATCCCGACTGTGACGCCCAGATTCTGGCTACAGACTTTTCGCGGGAATCGCTTGATGCCGCATCTCTGGCCGTGTATTCTGAAACCTGCGCCAACAGGCTGTCCTACGAGATGAAGCGCCGCTACCTCCTTCGTAGCCGATCCAGGACCGAATCCATGGTCCGCATCCGTCCGGAGATCAGAAACGTGGTTCGCTTCAGACGACTGGACTTCATGGAAGACTTCAACTTCCGTCACGAAATGGACCTTGTCTTCTGTCGAAATCTCATCCACCTCTTCCATATCCCGGTCCAGCAACGTCTCTTGAGTCGAATCCGTAAGCACATGAGCCCCTGGGCATGCCTCGTCCTCGGGCATCCTTTGTCCTGGACTGATCACCACCTCGAAGAATTCCTCCCCGGTTTCTACTTCCTCAAGGAGTGACCCATGCCCCCAAAAATCAAGGTCCTCATCGTCGACGATTCGGCCGTAGTCCGGCAGACCCTGAGCGATATCCTGTCCTCTGATCCGAACATAGAGATCTTCGGCACGGCCTCAGATCCCTATGTGGCCGCCGAAAAACTCAAGCAAGGCATCCCCGACGTCATCACCCTGGACATTGAGATGCCCCGCATGGACGGGATCACGTTCCTCAAAAAGATCATGACCCAGTACCCGATCCCGGTCGTCATCTGCTCCACCCTGACCGAAGAGGGGGCCGAAACCACTCTCAAGGCCCTGGAGTACGGAGCACTGGACATCATCCTCAAGCCAAAAATCGGAACCAAGCAGTTCTTCGAGGAATCAAAGATTCGGATCTGTGACGCAGTCAAGGCCGCCGCCAATGCCCGACTGAAACCCATCACAATCCACAAGCCCATCAAGGTGACCAAAAAACTTTCCGCCGACGCCGTCATTCCCAAGTCTCCCGGCGGATCGGCCATGATCCAAACCACGGAAAAAATCGTCGTCGTCGGGGCATCCACGGGAGGCACGGAGGCCTTGGTCCAACTCCTCCAGGCCATGCCCATGGACTGTCCAGCCATCGCCATCGTCCAACACATGCCGGAAAAATTCACCAATGCCTTTGCCAAACGTCTGAACGGCATCTGCGCCATCAGTGTCAAGGAGGCCTCCGACAACGATTCCCTGCTCAGAGGTCAGGCCCTAATCGCACCGGGTAACCGGCACATGCTCGTCAAACGAAGCGGGGCACGATATTTTGTCCAGATCAAAGAAGGCCCCTTGGTCTCTCGGCATCGGCCTTCGGTGGACGTGCTCTTTCGATCGGCCGCCCGCTACGGGGGCAAGAATGTGGTTGGCGTGATAATGACCGGCATGGGCGACGACGGAGCCAAAAGCATGTTCGAAATGCATCAGGCCGGGGCCTACAACATCGCCCAGGACGAGGCCTCGTGTGTGGTCTTCGGCATGCCCCAGGAGGCTATCAAACTCGGCGGGGTGGATAAAATCGTCTCCTTGGACCGCATCGCCCCGGAGGTTATTCGGGCCGCCTCATAATCTCTTGAATTCCAGATACAAAAAAACCGGCCCCCACGGGCCGGTTCGAACGGTGTCCTACGGAACAAGAGCCTGGGGCTAGAGCAGCTTGAGGTCCTTGAGCTTGGCCACCAATTTGTCCCGGTTGATGGGCTTGGCAAGATACCCTGTGGCCCCGCCCTGATAATAAGCCTCGAAAACGTTTCTCGGGTCGTCCAGGGCTGTGGTCATGACGATCTTGGCCTCACTTGCCGGCTCGACACCCATCTCCTGCTCCCGTATCCTGATGTTCTTCAGGGCTTCGTGCCCGTCCATGTTCGGCATCATGATGTCCAGACAAATGAGCTCGTACGGCGCCCTTTCGGCGTGAGCCAACTCAAAGGCCTGCATTCCCTCCTTGCCGTCCATGGCGATGTCTACCTCGCCGTAAGGAGCTAGCAAATTCTGTAGAACCTTTCTGCCGATAAAATCGTCTTCGACGATCAAAATCTTCATATTCTCCTCCCAGGATCCTCGACACCTGTCTACGAACCAAGCCGTATCGTTTTGCTTGCGTCCGGAATCGACGACTCGGCTTCGAGTCGTTCGTGAGTTCTTGCCAGCTTTGGCCCAGATTGGCAACACCGAAGCTCGATTGGAGAACATTCCTGTGATGATGCCCATAATCCATGACGCTGGACGAGCAGGAAGAAAGTGGATATGCAATGACAGAAGTTCGATATAGTCACCAAGCCTTGAGACTCAGAAAACAATGCATCAGGAATACGACAAACATTTCGGCAGACTAGAAACGACCCTGTCCGATGTTCTTCCCTCCCTCAAGGCGGTCATCCACGAGCACGAGACCGACTTCCTGAACCTTGGCCAGGAGATGTTCTCCATCAACCAGGAAGCTAGGAGCCTCGCCTCCCTGGCCGGAGACCTGGTCGACCAGGCCGGCGGCGAGCACATTGATGCGCCAGTCGCGGCCTTCCGCCAACACCTCGGACTCACCAGGGATGTCTTTGCCATCGACGCCTTTCAAACAAGTCTGTCCGACATGGAAATCATCGTTGGCAGCATCAACGGCCTGAACTCTTTGATCCGTGATTTTCGTCGTCTCATCCGTACTCTGCAGGTTCTGGGCATCTCCACACGCATTGAGAGCGCCCGTCTTGGCAGCGCCGGAAGAGGCTTCACGACTCTGGCCGACGACGTCGAAACCCTGGCCACAAAAATCGCCGAACACTCGGAGCGCATCGCCTCCGAATGCCAAAATCTCCTGAATCGTGTCGAAGGAGCTCGAACCACGACCAAAGGCATCCTTGACGGCCAGCTCAGGCTGGCATCAGGCTTCAGCGAACGCCTTCAGGAAAATATCCGCGACTTGGAAGAAATGCAGACTAACGCCAGCCGTCGTTCAAACGAACTGAACGACAACAGTGCCGCCATCGCCAAAAAAATGGGCGAGATGGTCGTTTCGGCCCAATTTCACGATATCACCAGACAAAAAGTTGAGCACGTCGTCGAAGTACTTGAGCATTGCCTCCAACTTCTAACCAATTTCGAAGAGCAAAGCGGGTCCTTGGAAGACGCCGTGAGCATCCTCACCTTGGTCTTGGACCTCGTGGACCTCCAGGTTTCTCAGCTCACCAATGCCGGACAAACGTTCCTCAAAGCCGTTTACTCCCTGCTGGCCAGCCTTGAAGACGTCAGGAATCAGATCTCCGGCCTCTTTCGATTGACGGCCGCGGTAGGCTCGACCGACGTCGAGAATGATTCTCCTCTGATTCGGGCTCAAAAGGGCATCGACGGTCTGCTCGAGGCGATGACCGAATGCGCATCCCAGGCCGCTGGAATCGGACGGGCCATGGAGGAAGTCGCCTCCACTGTGGGCGAGATGGTCAAAATGGCCGAGGATATTGAAGAGGTCGGCTCCGAGATTGAGCTCATCGCCCTGAATGCCAGCGTCAGGGCCGCCCATACCGGCGAGGAGGGTCGGGCCATGGGTGTTCTGGCCGTGGCCATCCAAAAGCTCTCGGGTGACGCCAGGGAACTGACAGATGCGGCCACTGATCGACTTCAGGAGATTTCCTCGAACTCCCACAAGCTGTTCGAGACCGCAGCCAAGGCTACCGATGCCCGACACGTGCACGAAATGACCGACTCCTTCAACGACATCTTTCAACAACTCCATGACATGGAGGACGGGATCACCGAAAACTTCGAACGGGTTCGCGAGGCGGCCGGACGACTGGATGCCAGGATCATGGCCCTCACCGGCGACATCACTTTCCATGAAAGGGTCGATGCCGACATCCGGACCACAGCCGCCGGGCTAATCGAAACCATCGGATCCGTACGGTCGAAACTCCCGCCCATCGACTCGGAAACTCTCCTGCGAAATCGTTCCCGGATCGAGGCGCTGCTTCAGAAATACACCATGGATAGCGAACGGGTCATCCACGAGGAGATGTTCGGCCGTAATCATACCAAAACTGAATCGACCCCCAGGAAAACTGACATGGATGAGGTTGAACTTTTCGACGATTTCTCAGATGATAGAGATGACGATTTGGGCGACAATGTCGAACTCTTCTAAATCCAAGACATATTGGTCCGGACTCCGAGTCCCGACCGCGGAAGGTATTCTTGTCGCTTTCCGACAAGCCAGCAATCAGGAGCCGCTCCAATGACCAAAACGATCATGACCGTCGACGATTCGGCGAGTGTCCGCCAGATGGTGGGGTTCACCCTCAAAGATGCCGGGTACGGAGTCATCGAGGCCTCCGACGGCAAGGACGCCCTGTCAAAACTCTCTGGCCAGGTCCACATGGTCGTCACCGATCTGAACATGCCGAACATGGACGGCATTGAGCTGATCCGTAGCATCCGGGCCAACCCGGCCTACAAATTCATCCCCATCGTCATGCTCACCACGGAATCCCAGGATTCCAAGAAACAAGAAGGAAAGGCCGCCGGGGCCACTGGGTGGATCGTCAAGCCCTTCAAGCCTGACCAGCTCCTGGCCGTGGTCAAAAAATTGATCCGCTGATTGAGTTCGTATCCGCCAAACCGCATCCGTTCGTCGAGGGGTCGCCATGTCTGTAGAATCCCAAAATCAACAAGCCTTCCGAGACGAGGCCACGGAGCTGCTCGGAGAACTCGAAAACTCCTTGCTCGAACTCGAACACAACCCTGAGGACCAGGAACTGATCAACAGGGTCTTCCGGGCCATGCACACTATCAAGGGCTCCGGGGCCATGTTCGGATTCGAGGACATCGCGACCTTCACCCACGAGGTCGAAAGCGTCTTTGAACTGGTCCGCAATAAGCTGGTTCCCATCTCTAAACGGCTTCTTGATTTGACCCTTATGGCCAGGGATCAGATTCTGGCCATGCTCCAAGGGGAGGACTCGGGATCCGGAGACCAGACCCAAACAGTCATCACCGGACTCAAGGAAATCGTCCGCCTGCACGCTCCCGAACAGGAAAAGACAGCCGTCGAGGAAAAAACGATTCCGAGGGCCGGCGAGATTGGGGACGAGGGCACCAACGTCTTCAGGATCCGCTTCAAGCCCGATCGTCGCATCTTTCTGACCGGATCCAATCCCTATGGACTGATTCTTGACTTGGCCGATCTTGGCCATGAGAGCCATGTTCTACTGACAGAAGAGGTACCCCTACTCCAGGAACTGGATCCAGAATCCTGCTACCTGAGCTGGGACATCCTTCTGTCCACGCCCCAGAACGAGGACGCCGTTAGGGAGATCTTCGTATTTGTCGAGGAGGACTGCGATCTCCAAATCTCCACCCTCATGACCACCGGGTCCGACATAGACGACTCTGCCCACAAACGTCTCGGCGAAATTCTCATCGACCGGGGTGACCTGACTGAAGACCAATTGAGGCAGGTTCTCGGCCAGCAAAAACCGCTGGGAGCTCTGCTCGCCGAACAGGGCCTCGTGCCCCCGGCCAAAGTCCGTTCGGCCCTCAAAGAACAGGAACAGCTCCGGCAGAAGCAGACCGTCGTCCAGCAGCAAAAGCTGGACCAGGGATCGAGCATCAGGGTTCCGGCCGAAAAACTTGACTCCCTGGTCGATCTCGTCGGTGAGCTGGTCACGGTCCAGGCCCGTCTCTCACAATTCGCTACCCAATTCACCGACACCGCTCTGGTGTCCATCGCCGAGGACCTCGAGCGACTGAGCGATGAACTCCGGGACAGCACCCTTGGGGTCCGCATGCTGCCCATCGGGACGACCTTCAACAAGTTCAAGCGGCTCGTCAGGGACCTCTCCAACGACTTAGGCAAAGAGATCGAACTCGTCACCCACGGCGCCGAAACCGAACTGGACAAGACCGTCATTGAGCGTCTGAACGACCCGCTCGTCCACCTTCTGCGCAACAGCATCGACCATGGCATTGAACTCCCGGACGAGCGTCAGGCAGCGGACAAGCCCAGAACCGGGACCATCGTCCTCACGGCCGAACACTCCGGAGGAGAGGTCCTCATCCAGATTACCGACGACGGAGCCGGCATCGACCCAACCAAACTTCGGGCTAAGGCCGTGGAGCGCGGGATCATTCTCCCCGAGGCAGACCTGACCGAACAGGAAATGCTGGGCCTGATTTTCGCGCCCGGTTTTTCCACGGCCGTCAAGGTCACCAATGTGTCCGGCCGGGGCGTAGGCATGGACGTCGTCAAGCGGAACATCGACGCTCTCCGGGGACGAATCCACGTTGAAAGCCAGATTGGTCGGGGAACGACCATCAGTATCCGACTCCCGTTGACCCTGGCCATCATCGACGGCCTCCAGGTTCGGGTCGGCTCGGAATTCTTCATCCTTCCTCTCACCCTCGTCGAAGAATGCGTCGAACTCGTGAACCAGAACGATCAGGACGAAAAAAAACGGTTCCTCAACCTTAGGGGTGAAATCGTCCCCTACATTCGCCTCAGAAACTGCTTCGGCATCTCTGGACGGCGACCGCCCATCGAACAAGTGGTCATCACAACAACCGAGGATCAGCGCATGGGCATCGTCGTCGATACCGTTGTCGGCGAACACCAGACCGTGATCAAAAGCCTCGGCCGCGTCTACAGGGACGTCAAAGGCCTCTCCGGAGCCACGGTCAAGGGTGACGGAACCTTGGCCCTCATTCTTGACATCCCCGGCCTGGTTCAATCGGTGCAGCCCGATAAAGGGTCCATGCAAAAACACGTATGAAAAGCTCAGGAGCAAGGCCCTCCTCGACCCTGCATCCAATGCCGGCCATGAGCCCGCGTGAATTCGCCAAGTTCAGCGAATTCATTTCCAAGGAACTGGGAATCAAGATCTCGGACAAGAAGCAGGGAATGCTCCAGGCCCGTCTTCAAAAACGGTTGCGCATCCTTGCCCTGCCCTCGTTCACCGCCTATTGCGAATATCTCTTCTCCCTAAAAGGAATGGAGATTGAGCTCCCACATCTGGTGGACGCCGTGACCACTAACACAACCGAGTTCTTTCGCGAACCCAAGCACTTCGATTATATGAACTCCGTCGTCCTGCCCGAGTTCATCGCCCGTGGAGACAACGCGCCGATGGCCATCTGGAGTGCCGGGTGCTCTTCCGGTGAAGAGCCATATACCCTGGCCATTGTTCTCAACGAGTTCAAGGAAACCCGCGCCCCGCGTTTCCGGTTCGGAATTCTGGCCACGGACATTTCCCGAGAGATTCTGGAAAAGGCCATGCGGGCTGTCTACACAGAGGAACGCGTCGAAAAAATACCCTACATGCTGAAGAAAAAATATCTTTTGCGAAGCAAGGAACGGTCTCGGGGGCTTGTGCGTATCGTCCCGGAACTTCGCAAGCTGGTCCATTTTCGCCAGCTGAATTTTATGGAAGACTTCGGATTTCGGGAGACAATGCACGTTATCTTCTGCCGCAATGTCATGATTTACTTCGACCGTCCCACCCAGGAACGCCTTATCAACCGCTTCTGC
Source organism: Deltaproteobacteria bacterium (assembly GCA_009929795.1). Taxonomy (NCBI): domain Bacteria; kingdom Pseudomonadati; phylum Myxococcota; class Myxococcia; species Deltaproteobacteria bacterium. Next base: position 46,885 of record RZZR01000005.1, read on the forward strand.
GAACACCTTGACGTCGGGGGATATCTCTTCATCGGCCACTCCGAGAGTCTGACCGGTCTCCGAGTCCCTCTGATTCAATCCGCTCCCACGGTCTATCGACGAATCAAAAAATCCTAATGGCCATTTTTTCTTGACTCCAAAACGACCAACACATAAAAGACTCACCTTCGCGCCCGTAGCTCAGTTGGATAGAGTGCCTGACTACGAATCAGTAGGTCGCAAGTTCGAATCTTGCCGGGCGCACCAAGATTTTAAGGGGTTACTGAATTATTCAGTAGCCCCTTTTTCTTTTGTGTCACCTTCAGAAGAAACATGCACACCAAAAATGAGTATGAAATGAAAATCATCGATAAACAATCATTTCGAGTCGAAATGACGCTATGATCAGCACTACGTTGTTTCCGGGTCGCTACGTGCAAGGAGCCGGGGCTTTAGGCCACTTGAGCAAAGAGCTCTCACGATTTGGGCAGCGGCATTTCCTGATCTGCTCCCCCTACCCACTGAAGCATCTGCTTCCGCCACTGCTATTGGAACTTGAGAAAACCGGAGCCGTTGATGTGACCCGCTTCGGCCGTGAATGCACTGACCAAGAAATCGAGAGGCTGCTGCAAGCGGCCCAAAATTTCGGTGCCGAGAGCATCGCGGCTTTGGGTGGTGGAAAGACCATGGACGCAGCCAAAGCCGTGGCCGCCAGGGCAGGGGTTCCCGTGTCTGTGATGCCGACCATTGCCTCCACCGACGCCCCGTGCAGTTCAGTCTGCGTGATCTACACCCCAGAAGGGATTTTCCAGCGGGTGGACATCCTCCCCCGTAACCCAGACCTGGTTCTGGTCGACACAGAGGTTATTGCTCGGGCTCCGGCCAGATATTTGGTGGCTGGCATGGGCGACGCCTTGGCCACCTGGTTCGAGGCCGAATCCTGTCGCGTGGCCTTAAAGCCCAACATTGCCGGAACTGTCGGCTCCATGACCGCCTACGCTATGGCCAGACTCTGTTACGAAACCATCCTGGAATGGGGTCTGACGGCCCTCACAGCCTGCGAGGCCGGGGTGGTTACACCAGCCCTTGAGCGGGTGGTTGAGGCCAATACCCTGCTGAGCGGTCTGGGTTTCGAGAGCGGAGGCCTGGGTGCTGCTCATTCAATCCACAATGGACTGACAGTCCTGCCTAGAGTCCGGGATCGGTACCACGGCGAAAAGGTCGCCTTCGGCGTCCTGGCTTCCCTGGTCCTTACGGACAAGCCCCCAAGCCTTATGAACGAGATCTTCACTCTGTGCGAATCCCTCGGCCTACCGACGACCCTGGCCGATCTCGGCCTGAACGAAGTCACCGACCGGGACTTGGTCCAGGTGGCGGAAAAGACCTGCGCCCCGGGCGAGTCAATCCACAACGAGCCTGTGGAAATTTCCCCGTCCAAGGTCCTTGCTTCTCTCAAAGCGGCCGACGCCATAGGTCGTCGACGCAAGCGCTCGGAGAAGCATCCCTAGGGTCACCGGAATCAAAGCAAGGACAAGCCTTGTCAAAAAAATTGGAAACGTCATCAGCAAATTGGCTGATGTATTGCGACATCCATAAACCAATAGGACAATTCCGGCCTGTGAGAGAATCGAATAGTCCGATCGAACAACTGTGCTGGCTATGAAAGGCAACCAGGAGGCCTTGCTACAGTCGTGGGCACCGCCATCATTATCCCTTGAGCTTTTTTCCAGTTGATCTGGAGACGGCGAAAAGGCCTTCGTGGGGGGGATTTATACAGAATCGATAGAGTCAAAAAGGGCTTGAACCAGAAAATGGCTCAAGCCCTTGTTCACATTGGTACCCGGGACGGGAATCGAACCCGTACAGCCTTGCGGCCGAGGGATTTTAAGTC